>JBCCAW010000719.1:0-2661 GCA_039814655.1 Myxococcota bacterium
GCGCTCCACGGCGAAGTTTTCTTCGATCGTGTGGGTGAACTGCGCATACATCCGGTCGATGACGGCCAGGAGCAGCTCCACATGCGCTTCCTGCATGCGCGCCAGGACGGCTCCCTGCACGCCGGCCAGGCCCCTTTCTCCCAGGGACCGGTGGGCCGCAGAGCGCCGGTCCCGGACGATGGCGAGGAGGAGGTGGAAGGCCGAGACCTCTCCATGCCCGAGGTGCTCGGCGATCTTCGCGCTGCGGTCGAGGACTCGCGGCATGGCGCCGCCGGCCTCGCCGCCACCCAGCGCACGGAGCAGCTCGGCCTCACCGACCCCTTGGCCGCGAAGCAGCTCGGCGACGGGTCCACCGCCCTGCAACATCGCCAAGAGGAGATGCGCCGTGGACGCCTCTTGCCCCCGCCGCTGTGCTGCTCGGCGCGCCTGCGCCAGGATGCTCTTCACGCCGCTCACGCCCATCTCCATCGGCGCACCTCTCGCTGGAAAGGCCCCTAGCCCAGGCCCGGCGACGGGCGCCAGTTTTCGGAGCGCCTCCCCGGGCACGGCGGCGGCGGCGGCGGTGGCGCTGGGACAATTGAAGATCGGCAGCGGGGAAGCGTCGAGGCGTGTAGGCTCCGTCGCCGACGGCCATCGCTACCCCAGGAAACCTGCCCGTGACCCTCGCCCTTCGCTTCGCCTTCACCGCCGCCCTCGTGGGCGGCCTCCTCGCCGCCGCCGGCACGGGCACGCTTCTCGAACCCGCCCCCGCGGAGGCGCAGCGGCTCCGGGCGCAGGTCCTCATCACGCAGCACCGGATCCCGCGGGATACCTCGGAACGGGGCCTCCTCCGCTTCGCTCGCAGCCACCGGGCGCGGAACCTTCGCGAGACAACGGACGAGAACATCGCCGAGCGCGAGTGGCGCGCGAACATGGTCACGTCCTTCAACCGCCCGGTCGGTGACCTCGAGTTCCAGGTCCTCTTCTACGAGCTCGAGGGCAACAACCGGCGCTTCCTCGGGCCGCCGCTGAGCACCATGATCAGCGACCGGGACCAGAAGACCTTTCTGCAGCGGCTCCGC
The DNA here is from genome assembly GCA_039814655.1 of Myxococcota bacterium. Classification (GTDB taxonomy): domain Bacteria; phylum Myxococcota_A; class Polyangia; order Polyangiales; family Houyiibacteriaceae; genus CALCTH01. Next base: position 1,062 of record JBCCAW010000719.1, read on the forward strand.
CTGGAGCGGCCGCGCTTCAAGCCCGACACGCGCTACGAGCTCGTCGTCGTCGTACGCCGACAGGAAGTCGGGCGGGCCCGCTTCGAGACCCGCGGCGAAGAGGTGCGGCACACGGGCGAAGTAAACTTCTGAGCTCGCGCGATGCCCGGCATCGATCGAGCCATCGCAGACGGTCGCAGCGGCGAGGCGAAGGCCGTGTACCTCCTCGTGGGCAGCGAGACGCTGCTCATCGAGCGGGCCCTCGGCCTCCTTCGCCGGGCGGCGCTCGGCGACGAGGGCCTCGCGGGCTTCAACGAAGACCGCTTCGACGGGGACCAAACGTCCGGGGCCGCGGTCGTGGCCGCGGCGAACACGCTGCCCATGATGGCGGCGCGGCGCTTCGTGCAGCTCCGGCGCGTCGACCGGCTGCGGAAGGCCGACCAGGACGAGCTCGCGGCCTACCTGGCGGCGCCGGCGGAGAGCGCCTGCCTCGTGATGACGGCGGAGAAGCTCGCCGGGAACACGCGCCTGGCGCGCGCCGCCAAGGACCGGCGCGTGCGCTATGACGCCAAAGCCTTGAAGGGCGAGGCGCTGCGCTCCTTCGTGGCCGGCGAGGCCAAGGGCCGCGGGCACGTGCTGGCGCCGCCGGGGGCGCAGGCGCTCCTCGATGCGCTCGGCGACGACCTCGCCGCCCTCGACGACGCCCTCGAGCGCCTCAGCCTCTACGTGGGCCCGGGGCAGCGTATCGACGCCGCGGCCGTGGATGCCTGCGTGGCCCGGGTGCCGACGGACTCCATCTGGGCGCTCGTCGACGCCATCAGCATCCGGGACACGGCCAAGGCCATGCGCGCCGCGCAAGCGCTCCTCGCCGAACGCGAGCCGCCGCTCCGCATCCTGGCCATGGTGGCCCGGCAGCTCCGGCAGGTCGCGCGCATGCGCGAGGCCCTCGCCAGCGGCGAGCGCGGCGAGGCCGCGGCCCGGCAAGCCGGCGTCCCCCCGTTCAAAGCGCGCGCCATGACCGAGGCCGCGCGACGCTTCACGCTCCCGGAGCTCGCCCGGGCCTTTCAGACCCTGGCCACAACGGACCTAGGCCTCAAGGGGAGCAAGGTTCCCGGCGACGTGCTGCTCCAGGAGGCCGTGCTGCGGCTCTGCATGGCGCGGGGCTGATTCGCAGGGCGGAGCTGTTCGCGCGGCGGAGCTGATGCGCAGCGCGGAGTTCATCGCAGCGCAGAGCTGATGCGCAGCGCGGAGCTGATCTGCAACGCAGAGCACCGCAGCTCAGGAGCCGAGCTTGGCGACCTGATGCGAGAGCCGGCTGATGTAGCGGCTCCCGGTCTTGCGATGGTAAACGCCCTTGCTGACGGCCATATCGATGCTGCGCACGGCGACGGCGAGCCCTTCGCGGGCTGCTCCGGCGTCGCCCTCGTCAATGGCCTGACGTACGCGCTTCACGTAGGTGCGAACGGTCGTACGAAACTAATCAGCCATAAATTAAGCAAAAATGACTGCTTAGTACTGTTAGTATATTTAGCACGGTTATAGCTTTTCCTAGTTGGTCGCAAGAAACCAAAGCTCGAAGTTTAGATAGTCAGGATAGTTTACACAGCTACAAACTAAATCA
>JBCCAW010000675.1:0-3015 GCA_039814655.1 Myxococcota bacterium
CGAGCGCCGCCGCCGCCGTCGCCGTCGCCGCCGCGAAGGAGGCGAGGGCGGCGAAGGCAGCCCGGCCCCGAGCGAGGGCAGCAGCGACGATTGACGTCTAGGCGTCTCTGAACGGACCGCGGCGGGCTGGCGAAAGCGAGCCCGCCGCGGTCGTTTGGGGGGGTGGCCACGTGGCCGGCGGCGTCCACCTACGGCCGAGGCGCCGGCTGCGTCGAGAGCCGAACCGGTGGCGCAGGCGTGTTCGCGGGCTGAAGCGAGCCCACGAGCTCCACGAGGCCCTGCGACCGTCGATGCCGGTCGAGTCCTTCGTAGGCGGCGAGCATCGCCGGCACGTAAAGGCCGTGCCGCTCGGCGAGCTCCACCGCGTATGCGTAGCGCGACTCGGCCCATAGACGGAGCCCGAGATGAGGTTCGGACTCGCAGTAGAAATCGGCTTCCTCTGGGTCGAGGAAGTCGGGAGTGGGGAGCGACCGCAACTCGCTAACGATGTCGCTGACGGCGTCCGCGAGCCTGACGAGGCGATCGAGAGCGACGAGCGGGCAGCCCGCGATGAGAGCGCCGAGCGAAACGTCCTCCAGGCGTTTCGACCGTGCCACCGCGGCTTCGAGCCAGGGCACATAGAACCGGTCTGCCCAGGCGCTGAACGCCGCCAGGTCGATGTTCGCGGGATAGGCGTGGAGGGCTGGCGTGTGCTCTACGAGAACGTCAGCGTGAAATCCGTCGAGCTGCGCGCACGCCGGCCGGTCGTGCTCGGCGACGGTCATGCGCTCGAGTCGCTCGAAGAATGCGATGGGAAGGCTCTCGAGCGGGGCTTCGACGTCGGCGCGACGAGCGAGGAGCACTGCGACTTCTGGGCCGATGTGTCGCTCCTGGGCAGCGAGGAGCAGGGCGCTCCTCCAGGACCGGCGTGCCGGTAGCCGCAGTTCAGGAATCGGGAGGTCCGAATGGTGGAGCATCGAATATCGCATGCCCATCGGCACGAGCTGCACCCGCGCGACCATGGCTTCGTCCAAGACCAATAGGTGTGCATCCACGGCCAGGAACGCCGCCACCCGCGCGTGAAGCATCTGCATCCAGTCGCCGCGGCACCTTCGTCCGAGGGCATCGTGCAGGCGCACGTCGATCTCGCGAAGCGCACGCTCCGACGCGCGCACGGCTGGCAGTAGACGTAGCCGCGCATGGCGACGGAGCCCCTGGAGCGACGCGCGACGTGGCACCCGTGGGAAGCGGCGCGCGCCCACCTCCTCGTAGGCCCGGGCCAACGCTCCGCCGTCGAACCCGTCGCACTCTGCGTCGAGCGGGCCCGCGAGCGCCAACACGCCGAGCTCCCCGAGCAGCTCCGCGTCGCCCGGCTCCTGCGCGCTCAGCGGCGCGGGGACGCTCGCGAGGAGCATCGCGACCGCGACGGCGGCCGAGTCCTGGCGTCTGGGGCGGCGCTTCACGGTCCCCAAGCCTCGTTTTACGCCACGTGGCTTGTGGCGGGCCGCCTTTTTCGCGAGTGATTTCCGTCGCGAAAGGGGCGGTCACCGTCATGCGGCATCCCGCTTCGGCCGCTGGGCGCGCGGCGGAAGTCCCCTGCGGGCTCGGCGCGTCGTCGGCGCGCAGCGGACCACGAAGGTCCCCCGTTCGCGTGGTCGAAGATCGCGCCCGAGGCGCTTCGCGCGAGGGCGTCCGGAGGAATCGGTCCCCCGTTCCGGCGGAATCGGTCCCCTGCTCCCGGCTCATCGGTCCCCGGTGTCGACCGAAGCGAAATCCGGACTGGCCATCGAGCACGCGGGCGGGAGCGCGGTCGGTCCCCCGCGCGACGAGGGCGCCGACCCCGCTCGGCGACGATCGGTCTCTGCGGGGATCTACTCTTCGGAGCCGCGTTGGGACGAATTGCGAGTGATGTTGGGCCGTTTTGGGTTCGTGGCTCGTGCAGCGGCAGCGAGGCGGCAGCGCGACCACGTGGCCGGTCGACGGCAAGCTCACGCCGGCTCGCTCGTGGAACACGCGCGCCCGCGCGCCGGAGGCGGGTGATTGCGGCTGCTCCAGGGGCCGTCTTCGAGTGGCCGCCATCCAAGGCCTGCGGGAGTCCGCTGCGCCCGCGAGGCCCTCGCGTGCGACGATACTGACGCGTTGAAGGCCTTCGACCGGAAGTTCGGGGCGACGTTCGTGGCGGAGCTGCCAAGGGCGCCGGGCGTCTACCTCTTCGGCGACGACGAGGGCGTCCTCTACGTCGGCAAAGCAAAGGACCTTCGGCGCCGGCTCGCCGCGTACCGCAACGCCGGCCGGAAGAAGGTCCACCGGAAGCTGCGCGCCATCGTGCGCGCGGCGACCACGCTCGAGGTGCGGAGCGTGGCGACCGAGCAGGAGGCGCTCGTGCTCGAGAACACGCTCATCCGCGACCTCCGGCCGGCCTTCAACGTCGACGGGAAGTTCGAGTTCCTGTACCCGGCGCTCGGTCTCGGGGGCGCGACGACGCTCTGTTTCACGACCGACCCGGCGGCCTTCGAGGCCTACGCGCTTCGCTGGTACGGCTGCTTCCGGTCGCGGCCGCGGGCCAAAGACGCCTTCTTCGCGCTGACGAAGGCCCTCGCGCTCGTGGGGCACCGCGACCCGGCGCCTGGCGCGCCGCGCCTTCGGGGCTCGTACCTGCGCCTCTTTCGACGCATCGACCCGAGCCTGCACGCGGCGCTAGGCGCGTATCTCGCGGGCGACCATCGCGCCTTCCTCGGCGCGCTCGCACTGAAGCTGCTCGAACGGCCCCGGGCCCGCCGCGATGCGGCCGAGGTGCAGGGGTGGCTTCGGACCCTCGACGCCTTCTTCGAGAGCGATCTGCGGCCGCTTCGGGAGGCGCTCGTTCGAAGCGCGCGGAACGGCACGTTCGTCCCGCAGGACGAGCGCGACACGCTCTTTCTCCAGAGCGACTCCTAGTACCCCCACCCCGAAGTGCGCTCCGGGTTTCAGCGGCCCTCCACCCGCAGGCTGCGCGCCGACCTCCTCGAATGGGCTCTGGCCCGTCCTTCGTCGCCG
>JBCCAW010000356.1:0-6214 GCA_039814655.1 Myxococcota bacterium
CGCGCGAGCTCCTCCCCCTCGAGGGCCACGCCGAGCAGACGACCGAGGTTCTCCGGGCAGGAGGGTCCCTCGAAGAAGCGCCCCTCGCGGGCGTCGAGGAGCTGGAAGCGGCGCCCGTCGCTCGTGAGCGTCGCGGCGGGCCCGAGCTGCGTGAGCACGTCGAAGCGGACGCGGTCCGGGCGCTCGAGGAGCAGCAGGACCGTGCCTCGGATGCGGCCCTCGGGCCCCCGCTGGTCGACGCGCACCTCCCCCCGCAGGCCCTGCACCGTGCGCCGGAGGCTGCGGTGCAGCCGAAGCGCCTGGTCGGCGTCGCCGAGGGGCCGCGTGGGGCATCCCGGCGGCGGGCATGCTCCGAGAACGAGGCTCGCGCACAGAGTCAGCGCGAGACGTAGACGCAGCGAAAGGGAGGTGGCGGGGCGCGGCACGCGCGAGAGCCTACGTCACTCGACGAGACCCGCCGCCATGGCGACGGCGAGGAGCGCCCCGGCGACGAGGAGCCCGACGAGGAAAAAGCGCCCCATGGCGCCTAGCTCGCGCGCGAGGGCCGCACGCTCTGCGTGGCGCACGCGCGTGGCCCCGTACACGCGCATGAGCTCGTCCCGGGCCTCACGACGCTCCTCGGCGTCGAGGGGGTCGACCCCGCGCAGGTGATGAAGGTGATGCTCCACCTCATGGTCGAGGGTCTCCCTCAGCTCGGCCTCGACATCGAAGTCCCCGGCGGCGTGCTCCGACGCGAAGGTCCGGTAGTAGACGGTGATCTCGAAGCGGTCCCGGGCGTCGTTCTCGTCGCCGGGGATCGGGAGGTAGGAACCGAGGAGGGGAACGCCCGCGTCGTCCACGGCGGGGGTCTCGCCTTCGACGACGAGGGCCAGCCCACGAACGCCCCGCACCTCGAAGACCTCGTCCGCGAGGCGCCGGGCGAGGCGCGCGAAGGCTTCGAAGTCCGGAAAGGCGTCCGGGTCACCGCGCCGGCCGAGAAGCGCCTCCCAGGCGTCCGGACCCGGCTCGACTTCCCGGGACGAGGGCGCTGGCACCGCATCCCGGGCGCCGCAGCTCGCGCAGACCACGGGGAGCTGAAGGCGCGCCGGGTACACGGCGTCCTCGAAGGCCGCGAGCACGACCTCGAAGTCCGCCTCGGGGATGCGCTCGAGCCAGCGTGCGAGCCGCTCCGGGTTCCGCTCCCAGCGCCCGCGCCGGGCGATGCCCCGGAGCCCGAGGGCCCGCACGAGCTTCACGTCGACGTCGAGCACCTCCTGCGCCCGCCGGCGCCAGAGCGTCTTCGCCGCGGCGACCGTGGGCACGCGAAGCTCGAGCGCCGTGACCGGGCCCAGCGGGCGCGCGAGGACGCGCCGCGCCGGCGCCTCACGCTCGGCGGCCAGTACGTCCTCCGGTGGGTCGAGAAGGGGCTCGAGGGGCGCGCCGCGCCGGACCGGAGCCAGCGGCGCGTCGCAGTTGAGGCACGTGAACGGCGGCTCCCGGGCCGGCGCGAGTCCGCCAGCCCGCTCGAGGGCATCGCGTATGAGGTGAAAGTCCGAGAGCGGGAGCGCCAGCGCGTCGACGGGAGAGCCGTCGGCCGTGAGTCCCACCCTCCCGTCCTGAAGGGCCTCGAGGAGCGGCGTGCCGAGAGGCTCCGGCTCACCCGACGGCGCGATGGGCGTGGCCGGCGACTCCAGCTCGAGCCAGCCTTCGCCGCGATGGCGCCGGAGAAGCCACCGCCGCGCCTTCGCCCCGCGTCCTCGCCTGCCTGCGCTCACGGGCTGAACGATGCCACGAGGGCGCGCAGCTCCGCCGCATGCGCGCCGCAACACCTGTGCTCGGGCGCGGAAGGCCCGAGCGCGGCCGTTCCCGTCGCTCCGTCGAGCACGTGCGGGAGCACGGGCTCAGTTCGCGTTCGCGCCTTCCATGATCCACTGGCGAATCGGCGGGAGGAAGGTGGCGGGCACGGCGCTCCCGCCGAGGGGCATGCGGTCGCCGCAGGAGACCTCGGCATCGAAGCCGAACTTCTCCACGAAGAGCGACGCGTCCGGGTCGCCGGGCACGATGAGCACGCCGTCCCCGCCCACGCATTCGGAGCCCGCCGCAGGCCGGTTCAGCATCTCTGCGAGCGCCGTGGCCTCGTCCGAGTAATCGATGACCGCGTCTTCGAAGAAGGCGCTGTCCGGGAGGTGGCAGCCCTGGCAGCCGCCGTTGACGATCACCGTCTCGAAGATGGAGCTCCAGGTCGGGTCCGGGGGCGTCACGGGACCCCGCACGATGCACTGCCCCACCGTGTCGGCCCCGCAATCCGGCGCCGCCTCGATGGCCTCCCATTGCTCGGGCGTCTCGAAGACGGGCTCTTCGAGGCGCTCGACCACCGGCGCGCCGCAGGCGAGCCAGTCGCGCACGAGACTCCGGGCTTGGGCGCGCTCCGCCGCGTCCTCGGCGTAGAGGCGCGGGAGCGGGTCTGCGTAGCGGATGTCGAGGGTGTCGCCGTCGATCTCGACATCGCGAAAATAGCCCCCGCTCGGGAATACGGAGCCGGGCTCGCCGGGACCCGGGAGCCCCGCCGGCGGCATGGTCCCGTCCTGGATCTCCTGGAAAGCGAGCTCGCTCCAGCGGAAGAGCGTGGCCTGGTTCTCGCGCAGCCGGTCCACGTCTTCGTCCGGGCAGGCCGCTTCGCTGGTGCAGGCCGGCGCCACGTTGAAGTCGATTCCAGCGGGCACGAGGTTGCGCGCGGACCGGGAGATGCCCGGGCTGTGGCAGAAGCCGCCATTTCCGCAGCTCTGCTGGATGATCGCCTGGCCCGCGTACATGGCGATGCCGTCGCCGCTCGACCCATTGTTCGAGAAGTACACGATGTCCGAGCGGACGGCGTTGTCGCGGGGACCGAAGGGAGGGCACTCCCCGAGGTCCGTGGCGCACGCGCCCAGGAGAAGACTGGCGAGGGTGAGGCGGCAGAGCATGGTCATCACGGGCGCGGGGAGCTTACCTGCTGGGACGCCTAGGGCCACGTACGGCCGCGCCGTAGGTCGCCGGCGCGTCTCGCTTTCTCGTCAGCCGCCCGGAGAACTGGTAGTCAGGCCCTATGGGAGAGGTTCGCTGGGGACCTGCTGCGGGTGCCCTTCGCTTCGGCCTGCGGGAACCCTCGGGAGAGCTCGAGGCCGGCGGCACCGTCGCCCTCGAGCTCATCGTCCGCAACCAAGGCGGCGCGCCGGTGCGCGTCTTCGGCTTCGAGCGCGCCTACCCTCGCACGCTGCGCGTCTCGCCGCCCAAGGCGCACCGGCCCTGGATCCGCGTCAGCTTCGGCGACGTGAACGTGCTTCACGGCCCCGAAGGTTTCACGACGCTCGGGCCCGGCGAGGAGGCGCGGACCTACCTCGACATGAGCTTTGCGTTCGACCGGCGCGGCGCCGGCCGATGGCCCGTCGCCTTCGCCTACGACCCGGTGCGGGCCGGGGGCCGGGTGGTGCCCTGGACCGCTCCCGCGGGCAAGGCTCCGCGCACGGAGATCGTCGAGCTCATCGTGACGGCCCCGCGCGCCCTGGCCGTGGCCGGCATCGACGCGGCGGCCGAAGCGCACCTCGACGCCGCGCTGCTCGCCAACGCGCCGGACCTCATCGCCCGGCTCCGGGCCTACGGCGAGGGCGGCGTGGCCTTCGCCGCGCGGCGCGTCGCGCGCGTGCTCGGCCCCGGCGCGGAGAGCACCGTCGGATGGCGCGCCTTCGACGCCCTCGCCCTTTTTGGGGAGAGCGCCGAGCGGGCACTCGCGGACGCGCGGACGGGCATGCCCCACGCGGACGCGGCGCTGCGCTATGCGGAAGAGTGGCTCCGCCATCGCCGCGGCGCCGAGCCGAGCCCGGCGCACCTGCCCTTCGTGACGCGCCTGGAATCGCTGATTCAGCAGCCGGATCAGCGAGGCAACTTTCTCCTGAGCTGGACGGCCGTCGACTCGCCCATCCATGGATGGCGGCGTGTACAGATCCTCGGCAACGGAGAGCGCACCGTCGCCTCCCGGGCCCCCGGCGACAACACCTCCCACACGCGGCGCGCCGTGCTGGGCGCGGTGCGCATGCGTGCCCTCCTCGAGAGCTTGCGCGAGTGCGCCGTGTGGCTGCTGCGGCCGCTCCGCGAGCGCGCGCTCCCCGACGAGCCCCGGCCGGAGCTGGAGGTTCAACTCGCCCTTGGCGTGCCCTTCAGCCGAACCGTGCGCCTTTGGAACGGCGAGTGGCGCCTCGGCCCAAGCGCGCCCCTCGCCGACCTGCTCGACCGGCTCGGAGAGGAGACGACGCCCACCGTTCCGCCGTCCATGCCGCCGCGCCCCTAAGGCTCAGGCGGCGGACTCGAACTGCGCGAGCTGCACGCGCAGCTTCTGCCGCGCGCGAACCTCGAGCTGGCGCACGCGCTCCTTGGACACCCCCATCTCGCGCCCCAGCGCCTCGAGGGTGCACGGGTCGTCGCTCAGCAGGCGCGCCTCGACGATGCGTCGCTCCCGGTCGGTGAGCGAGGCGAGGGCGTCGCCGAGGGCCTGGCGGACGCCGCTGATCGTGTGATCCCGCGCCACGGTCTCTTCGGGCGTCGTGGCGTACTCGTCTTCGAGGCGCTCGATGACCGGGGCGCGGTCGTCGTACTGCACGTCCAGGGACACGTCCCCCTGCTGCAGCAGCGGCCAGAGCTTCTCCGCGCGGGCGCGCGGCATCCCGCTCTCCTCCGCGAGCTGCGCCGCGTCCTCCACGCCCTTGCGCCGGAACGCACGCATGGCGCGGCGCTCCGTGCGCGTGGTGCCAAGGCGGACGATGCGGTAGCAGCGCACGACGTAGTCGCGAATCTCGGCGCGAATCCAGTAGGCGGCGTAGGTGATGAGCCGGCAGCCCTTCTCCGGGTCGAACTTGGCCGCGGCCTTGAGCAGGCCGAGGTTGCCCTGCTGGATGAGGTCCTCGAGCGGGACGCCCCAACGCCGGTACTCGCGGGCGATGCGGATGACGAAGGGGAGGCTCGACTCCACGAGCACCCGTCCGGCGCGCGCGTCGTCTTCGTCGCGCCAGCGCCGCGCATATTCCTTCTCCGTGTCCGGATCGAGCGGCGCGACGTGGCTGAGGGACGCGCGGTAGCGGTCGATGGCGGTGACGGGGAAGGCGGCCATGCCCCTGGGGGATGCAGCGCCCGTGCCGACGGTCGATGCCACCTTTCGCAGGGTTTTTTCTCGCCGTGCCGCGGCGCTACGGGACTTTGACGCCCGGAGACCACCATGACGCCGCGGCAAGTTGCCGCGGCCAGCCCGACCTTGGGGGCTGGGGTTACCCGCCGCAGAGAGCAAGCCGGAAGGCTGGCGGCCCCCCACGCCCGGTGGGAGGGTTCGAGGCGTGCGCTCCGCCACCGCCTCGACCCCTTCTCCGCTCCTCGTGGTTGCCTGCGCGATCCTCGGCCTGGCGCTGGGCCTGGGAGCCGTCCGAGCGAGCCTGAGCGAAGGCCGCCCGCCACCGACCGAACGGCGGGACGCCCTCCCCCCGGACGATGACCCGGCCCCGGACCCATCGCGGAGCGATGACGACAGCCCGCGCGTCGGGGACGGGGACGGAACCGGAGACGGACACGGAGACGGAACCGGAGACGGGACCGGAGACGGAGACGGAACCGGAGACGGACCCGGAGACGGAGACGGACCCGGACCCGGAGACGGAACCGGAACCGCCCCTCCTCCCGAGGCCGGCGTCCGCGTCCTTCGCGGCCGGGTGGCCTACCTGCGCTGCCGCGGCCTCGAAGACCCCGGCGGGCGTTGTCCGCGGGATCGGGAGCTCGAGGCGCGGGCCTGGGAGGCGCTGGAAGGGGCCGTTTCGGGGTGCGCGGGGCTGCAGGGGCTCGAAGGCGCGACGGACGTGCGCCTTCACTTCGGCAGCGAGACACCGGACGTGCGCTTCCGTGAATGGGGGGAGTCGCCGCTTCCCCCCGGGCCGCTCAGCGCCTGCGTCACGCCGGCCATCCAGCGACTGCGCACGACGCTCGTCAGCCCGGACCTGGTGCTGAGCGTGCGCGTCGAACGACGTCGCCGTTGACGACGAAATAATCAACGATTCCAGGGCTCAGAAGGGTGGCTTCTGCAGTCGCCACTTTGGCTTTTGCCGCCTTCCGTCGCTGTGCTAACTTCGTGGCTGTGGAGGTGGTGCTCCGGAAGTTAGGGAGGAAGCCGGGACGGGCCGTCGTCGGGCGCCTTCTCCGTCCTCCCCGGAAGGGCTCCGTC
>JBCCAW010000158.1:0-10943 GCA_039814655.1 Myxococcota bacterium
CCTCGGGCCGCTGCCCCGCCGCGGCCGGGGCGACGGTCCGAGGCTCTGGCGGGAGCGGTACGCCCAGCGGTCCTCCGGGGAGGAAGAGCGCCAGCGAGACCACACCGACGAGGGCGATCATGGCCGCGGCGGCCAGCAGGATGCGCACGCGAAAGCGCCGCCACGCCTGCGTGGCGTCTCCGAAGGCCGCGCTCCATCCGCTCGAGTTCTCTTCGACGGGCGGCGCGAGCGAGGCCGCGGGCGCGCCGCTCCCGTCGGGCAACGTGGGTGCACCGAGCGGCGCCCGCCCTGGCCCGGCGGGAGGCCGCGACGCAGGCGGTAGCGCCCGCACGGAGGGCAGCGGGGCGGCGCCGAGCGGCGTCGTCTGCTTGGGGCCCGCTTCGTCGCCGGCCGGCGCGTCGCTGGGAGCGCTCGCGCGCTGAAAGGTCACCTGCAAGTCGAGGGCACTCGAGGCGGCTACCCGCGGCGCGAGGGCCGCGTGGCGGAGCGCGTCCGCGAGCTCGGCCATGGTCCCGAAGCGTGCCTCCGGCTCCTTGTGAAGGCACCGGGCGACCACGGCCTCGAGGCGTTCTCCGGCGATGCAGTGCGGGTCCAGGTCCCGCAGCCCCGGCGGCTCCTCGTACACGTGGGCGCGCATTGCTTCGAAGGGCCCCCCCTTCGGAAAGGGCGGCTGAGCCGTCAGAAGGAAGGTCAGGAGACATCCGAAGGCGTACACGTCCGCCGCCGGGCCCAGGCTCTGCCCCCGGACCTGCTCCGGCGCCATGTAGCGCGGGCTGCCGAGAATGATGCCGCTCTGCGTGAGCTGCTGCTTCGCGTCGCTGCCCACGAGCTTGACGAGCCCGAAGTCGAGCACCTTGACGAAGAGCCGGTCGCCGCCGCGCTCGAGGAGCATGACGTTGCCGGGCTTCAGGTCCCGGTGGATGAGCCCCGTCGCGTGCGCGTCGCCGAGGGAGGAAGCGATCTGCACGGCCACGTGAATCGCGTCTTCCGGCTCGAGTGGGCCGACTCGCCGGACGCGCTGCGTGAGCGTCTCCCCGGCGAGGAACTCCATGGTGAAGTAGAGCGTCCCCTCGGATTCACCGAAGTCGTGGACCACCACCGTGTTCGGGTGCTGGAGCTGGGCCATGGACGCGGCCTCGAGCAGGAAGCGCTCGGTGAACTGCCGCTTCATGCCTTCGTCGCCGGGGGGCTTGAGCACCTTGAGCGCCACGGGCCGCCCGAGGGGCTGCTGCTCTGCGCGGTAGACGACGCCCATGCCGCCGGACGCGACGCGCTCGTCGATTCGATAGCGGCCTGCGAGCGTCCGCCCGACGAGCGCCTCGTCCTCCGGGCTAGCCTTCGGCCTCCGGGAGGCCAGCCCGTGTTTGGGCGAGCTCGTGTCCGCGCTCACGCGCCGAGGTTACCACGGCCTTTGCGGCCCTTCCCCGCCGGCCCTGCACCGCACCGGGGGAGTTCCGCGCGCCGATCCCGTAAGGTCTCCCCGTGGCGACTGAGATCGAAGCGGCGGGCCGCACCGACGTGGGGCAGGCACGGGAGCACAACGAAGACTTCTTCCTGAGCGATCCCGAGCTCGGGCTCTACCTCGTCTGCGACGGGATGGGCGGCCATGCCGCCGGGGAGGTGGCGTCGCGGCAGGCGGCGGAGACCGTACGCCAGGCCATCGCCGGTGACGCGCGCTTCGCCGCCGAGGACCCGGCGGGCTGGGAGGACGGGCTCCGCGAGGCCATCGTGGCCGCGAACGCCTTCGTGCACGGAGGCGGCGGCACGGACCGCCGCAAACGCGGCATGGGCACCACGTGCACCGGGCTCCTCGTCCGCGGGAGTCGCGCCGTGCTCGCTCACGTGGGCGATAGCCGCCTCTATCTGGCCCGCGACGGGCAGCTTCATCAGCTGAGCAACGATCACACCTTCGTCGCCGAAGCGCTCCGGGCGGGGGTGATCACGGCGGCGCAGGCGGCTACCAGCCCGCACGGCAACGTGCTGACCCGTGCCGTGGGCCCGCAGGCCAGCGTGCTCGTGGACACGCTGCTCTTCGACATCCTGCCCGGCGACACGCTCGTGCTCTGCAGCGACGGGCTCCACAGCTACGTGGGACCCGACGGCCGGGAGATCCTGGAGCTGATGGCGTCCGGCGATTTCGCCGGGCTCCCGAGCCGTCTCGTCGACTTCGCCAACGCGCGCGGGGGCGAAGACAACATCACGGCCGTCGCCGTGCGCATGGTCGCGGCGCCGCCCCACGAGGTGCAGCGCGTGTCCCAGAAGATCGCCGACCTGGCGACGCTCCGGCGCATCCACCTTCTCTGCGAGCTCAGCATGCGCGAGCTTAGCCAGATCTGCGCGTCCCTCGAGACGCACGTTTTCGGCCCCGGGGCCATCATCGTGGAGCAGGGCGACGTCACCGATGGCGTCTTCGTGATCGTCGAGGGCGAGGTGGAGGTGCTCCGGGACGGCAAGAAGCTCGCGTCCCTCGGCGCCGGCGCGCACTTCGGCGAGATGGCGCTCCTCAACCAGCGTCCCCGCAGCGCAACGGTCCGCGCGCGCGGCCATTGCCGCATCCTTCAGCTCCCGCGGGAGGCCTTTCATCGCGTGGTGCAGCACGACCACGTGGTGGGCGTGAAGGTGCTCTGGCGCCTGGCCCAGACCCTCAGTCTCCGCCTCGACGAGGCCTACGAGACGCCGCGTCAGCGCGAGCAGGCCCACACGACGCTGAACTTCGGCCTCTATCCTTCGCCCTTCGACCTCGGCTGAGCGAGGGGCGGCGCTACGCCAGCCCCACGCGCCGGGCCAGGTTGGACGTGAACACGCCCTCCGGGTCGACGCGCTTCTTCACCGCGCGCCACTCCTCGAGGCGTGGATACATGGCCGCCATGGTCGGCGCGTCCAGCATCGAATCCTTGCCCAGGTAGAGGCGCCCGCCGGCCTCCAGGACCTGCGCGTCGAGGTCCCGCGTGAGCTCGCGGAGCCCGGGCCGGACCGGGAAGTCGATGGCGAGCGTGTAGCCCTCGAAGGGGAAGCTGAGCGGCGCGGCGTTCGCCTTTCCGAACTTCTTGAGCACGTTCAGGAAGGGCACCTGGTCGCTCGCCCCGATGCGCTCGAGGAGGCGGCGCAGGCGCGCCACGCCATCGTCCAGCGGCACGACGAGCTGGTACTGGATGAAGCCCTGGCGGCCGTAGCCGCGCCACCACTCCCCCACGAAGTCCAAGGGGAAGAAGAACTTCTCGTAGTGGGCCAGCGCCCCGGCGCCGGCCTGCATCTGCTCGATGACGACGTCGAGGAGCCGCACGGTGGTGCTGTTGAGGGCGAAGCTCGGCATCTCGAGGGGGACCACGAGCGGGCTCGGCGGGCTCACGGCGAGCGCCTTGCCCCGTTTCGATGCCGGCAGATCCTCGCGCGTCGCGTGGTCGCCAACGGTGAGCACGCCGCGGCCGAGGCGGCTGCCCCGCGCCATGGGGTCCACCCAGGCGACGCTGTAGCGGTGCGCCCGGTCGTGCTCGTCGAGGGCCGCGACCATCTCTTCGAGGTTGCCCACGCGGATGGCCTTCTGGTGGAAGTAGGTCGTCTCGATGCGCCGCAGCCGCAGCGTGGCCGCGGTCACCAGGCCCGTGAGGCCCATGCCGCCCATGGTGGCCCAGAAGAGCTCGGCGTTTTCGTCGCGGCTGCAGCGGCGCACGCTCCCGTCCGCGAGGAGCAGGTCGAAGTCGACCACGCTCTCGGAGAAGCACCCGTCCACGTGATGCGCTTTGCCGTGCACGTCGTTCGCGATGCACCCGCCGACGGTCACGAACTTCGTGCCGGGCACGATGCGCGGGAAGAAGCCCCGCGGCGCGAAGTCCTCGATGATCTGCCGGAGGCTCGCGCCGGCCTCGACGCGGAGCTCCCCGCGCGCCTCGTCGAAGGCGAGGTAGCGGTCCAGCGCCGTCATGTCGACGACGGTGCCCTGGTCGTTCAGCGCGGCGTCGCCGTAGCTCCGGCCTAGGCCTCGGCCGAGCGTTCCCCGGGTGTCGAGCACCCGGCGGAGGGCGCCCTGGCTTTCCGGTCGACGTACGGCGCAGCGGAGCCGCGGGTGGTTTCCCCAACCGGCGAGGCTCGCCTCATGGGCTTGCGGCATGCCCGGCATGTAGGATCGCGGCCGCACCGGCACCAGTCGGACCCCTCACGTTCATTTCGTAGCGGAGGCGGCCGTTTCCCTGACCGTGGCTTCCGTGATTCCGGCCCCGCAGGCTTCGGCCCTGCCCACGCTGCGCGCGGTGGACCCGTCCCCGGCCGGTCCGCGTGCGGACCTGCGCGGCGCCGAGCTCGCCCGGGCGCCCCTCTCCGGCGACGATCTGAGCGGCGCCGACCTCCGGGAGGCCAAGCTCGCCGGGGCTGACCTGCGCGGCGCATGCCTCGTGCACGCCGACCTTCGCGGCGCCGACCTCAGCGGCGCTCTGCTCGACGGCGCCGAGCTCCTCGGCGCGAAGCTGGAGGGCGCCAACCTCGAGGGGGCCCAGGCGCGGCAGGCCGGCTTCGGCGGCGCGTCCCTCCGGGGCATTCGCGGCTTTGGCCTGAAGGCACCGGGCGCGAGCTTCGTCGGCGCCGTGCTCGACGACGCCGACCTCCGCTCGGCGGAGCTCGAGGGAGCCACGCTCACCGGCGCGCAGCTCAAGAACGCCGAGCTCACGCGGGCCGTGCTTCGCGAGGCGGACCTCGTGGGGGCCGAGGCGCGCGGCGCCCGCTTCGTCGAGGTGGACTTTCGCGGTGCGCGGCTTCGGGGCCTCCGTGGCTTCGCCCGCGCGAGCTTCCTCCGGGCGGACGTCCGCGACGTGGACTTCGCCGGGGCCTACCTCGTGCGCCGGCACATCCTCGACGAGAACTACCTCGAGGAGTTCCGCGCGCAGAGCCGCTGGCACCGCGTCCTCTACACGCTCTGGTGGCTCAGCAGCGATTGCGGCCGGAGCCTCGGTCGCTGGGCGCTGCTCTTGGCGGGCGTGGTGGCGCTCTTTGGCCGTCTCTTTGCGGGCCTGCCCCTCGATTACGCCCACGCGACACCGCTCGCGCCCTACTACTTCAGCCTCGTCACGCTGACGACGCTGGGCTTCGGCGAGATCGTGCCCTCGACCACGACCGGTCAGGCCCTTGTCATGGTGGAGGTCAGCATCGGCTACCTGCTGCTGGGCGGTATGCTCAGCATCTTCACCAACAAGATGGCCCGCCGAGCCGAGTGAGCGGGACCATGGGTTGGCTCGGTCGAAGGCGCGCGAGAGCGCAGGTGAAGGGCGCGCTCGGGGACTTCGCGCTGCCGTCCTTTCCCGGCACGGTGCTCGACTCGCTCTCGGCGCTGCGGGACCCCTCGCTCACCGTGGCCGAGATCGCCGAGCGCCTCGCCGTGGACCCGGGGCTTTGCGCCCGGCTCCTCGCCGTCGCCGGCTCCACGGCCTACGCGCTCCGGCACCCGGTGCGCGACGTGGGTCACGCCGTCGCTCTCCTGGGCCGCGGCGAGGTCGAGGCTCTGGTGCTGAGCGTGGCCGTGCCCCGGCTGCTCCCGGAGCACCCCACGCCGTCCTTCGACAGCGGGAGCTTTTGGCGCGCCAGCGCGCGGCGCGCCACCACGGCCAAGCGCCTCGCGGAGGCCCTCGAGCCCGGGCGCAAGGCCGAGGCCTTCACCGCCGCGCTCCTCCAGGACATGGCCGTGCCGCTCCTCGCCAGCGTGAAAGGCGAGCGCTACGCGGAGCTGCTCGAGGCGTGGCGGCACGAGGGCGGGGACCTCGCCGCGCGCGAGCTCGACCGCTTCGGTTTCGACCACGCGAGCATCGGCGGCTTCGTCGCCGAGCGCTGGGGGTTTCCGCCGAACCTCGTGGCGGCCCTCGGCGACCATCACGTGTCCGACGCGGAGGCCGTGCCGCTCTCCGTTCGCCTCGTCGCCAGCCTCGGCGAAGGCGAGCTGGAGGACGAGCGGGACGCGCTCGTCGCCATGGCCAAGGAGCGCTTCGGCCTCGCGAGCGACGACGTGAGCGCCGTGGTGGACGAAGGGCTGCAGCTGGGCGACGAGCTCGCCGCCCGCATGCGCGCGGCGTGACGCTTCAGAGCGTGGTCGAGCCCGACGCGGCCCAGCAGGTCGGTGGGCAGAGCGGGCCGTTGGGCCGCAGCTCCGGGCCCGCGTCGATGGCCACGGTCCCCTCGCTCAGCATCTCGCTGCCCCGGCGAAGCACGTAGCTGCCGGAGTTCTGGGGCGCGCCCGTTGGGTTCTCTGGTGTGACGCTGAAGGGCTGCGCGAGGCGCACCACGATGCCCGCGGCGTCCCAGCGCAGGTTCGCGAAGCGAAAGCCGAAGCAGCTGGTATCGCCCTCGGCGTCGGGGCCGATGGTGCAGCGGGGCGTGGGGCCGCCGGGCAAGGTCACTTCGAGCCGATAGGGCCCAGCGGCGAGGTCGAGGGAGTGCGCGAAGCGGAGCTCGAGAGAAGAAACGCAGCCCCGGGCGCTGCAGTCCGGCCCCGCGTCGAGGCCCTCGGCCGGGTCGCTGCCACAGGCGAGCAGCACGGTCAGCAGGAGCGCGTTCATGCCCGCTGACGAGCTCGCCTTTAGGCCCGCGTTCATTCCCGCTCCGCCTGGGCGAGGAGACGAAGGCCCGTGAAGAGCGCGTCGATGACCGCCCGCCCGTCACGATGCGCGGCCTCGTGGCCTGCGCTCGCCATCTCGAGGGCCACGTCGCCGGTGGCGGCCAGGAAAATGCCCGCGAGCGCTTCGACGGGGAGCGGCGGCAGCTCGCCCGCCGCCACCAGGCGCCGCATGAGCTCGGCCACGAGCTCGAGGCCGATGGCCCGGTCGATGGCCCGGGTGCGAAGGCGAAGCACGGCCGGTGCTTCTTCGAGCACCACGCGGAGATAGGCCGGCTCGGCGCTGGCCTCGAAGAAGGCGTCGAGGGCCGCCTCGAGCTGGGCCCGGGGGTCGTCACCGGCCTCGCCGAGCGCGGCCTCGACCTTGGTCCGCAGCTCTTCCTCAAGCTGAACGTAGACCGCCTCGAAGAGGTCCGCCTTGCTCTTGAAGTGGTGGTAGAGCGCGCCCTTGGTGAGCCCCGCCGGGCCCACGATGTCCCGGAGCGACGTCCCCGCGTAGCCCCTCCGCGCAAAGGTCCGGCGGGCCACCTCGAGCAACATGGCGCGGGTCGCCTCGGCCGCATCCCTCCCGGGGACCTCCGCCTCAGCCACCGCCTCCGCCGTGACATCTCCTTGACGCACGCCGGGAACATATCGCATACCGACGGTATGTGAAGGTCCCTGGGCGGGGTGCCCATACCATCGAAAAGGCGCGGATTGGGATCCGCCGCCGGGTCGCGCGCGAGCGCGCGGTGGAGCACACGATGAAGAAGAGCTTTTTCTTGGGACTGGCCGCGCTGACGGGCCTCGCTGCGCTGAGCGGCTGCGGAGACGACGGAGATGACGGCGGTGTGGACGGCACCCCGAGCGCCTTCACGAACCGCAGCTGCGCCGACGTGACGGGCAACTGCATCGAAATCGCCGACGCGGCGACGCTCATCGAAGAGGTGAACCTGCTCGACGCCGACACGGTGCTCGTGCTCGGCGCCGGCACCTTCGAGTTCGACAACGCGGTGACCATTCGCCAGAGCGGCATCTCCCTCGTCGGTCAGGGCATCGACACCACGACGCTCTCCTTCGGCACGGGCACGACGCAGTTCAACGGCGTCGACGTGGTCGGCGACGACTTCCTCGTCGAGGACCTCACGGTGCTCGACGCGCCGAAGGACGGCATTCGCGTCGAGGACAGCGACGGCGTGACCTTCCGGCGTATCCGGACGACCTGGACCAACGCGGGTGACATGAACAACGGCGCCTACGGCATCTACCCGGTGAAGTCGCAGAACGTGCTCGTCGAGGACAGCTTCGCCGAGAACGCCTCGGACGCGGGCCTCTACGTCGGCCAGTGCATCAACGTCATCGTTCGGAACAACGAGGTGCGCGGCAACGTGGCTGGCCTCGAGATCGAAAACACCCAGTACGCGGACGTCTACAACAACCTCGCCGAGGACAACACCGGCGGCATCGTGGTCTTCGACCTGCCGGGCAACCCCATCGTCGGTCGCGACGTGCGCCTCCGCGACAACATCATCATCAACAACAACCGCGAGAACTTCGCGCCCGGCGGTACGGTCGGCCAAATCCCCGCGGGCACGGGCACCTTCGCCATGGCCTCGCGCCGCGTCGAGATCACGAACAACCGCTACGAGAACAACGGCACGGTCGACATCGCCCTCATCAGCGGCCTCGTCATCGAAGGCGACACCTCGGCCTGGGACCTTCAGGAGTCGGAGCTGATCGGTGATTACGAGGACCTCGCGCTGCTTCCGGGCACGACCGCGGGAGCCCTGAGCAACCACCGCAGCGAAAACATCATGGTCGCGGGCAACACGCACATGGGCTCGGGCAACAACCCGGACCGCAGCCGCGAGCTCGGCGGCCTGATCTTCTTCCTCTACGTGGAGAACCCGCCCGTCGACAACGTCGTGTACGACAACATCGGCGAGTCGGCCTTCGACGCCGAGGACCTGGCCGCCAACAGCAACGACAACCACCTCTGCGTCGGCGGCAACACGAACGGCACGCTCGGCCTGCTGAACCTCGAAAACGCTCCGGCGCCGATCCTGGCGGGCGTCGCAGCGCCCTTCGGCCCCTTCGACTGCGACGCCCTCGACGGCGGCGCGGTAGGCGACGTCACGCTGCCCCAGCTCGCTCCCTGAGCACGCGCCAGTCACGGATCGATCGATGCGCACGTTTCTCGCCCTCTCCTTCCTCCTCGCGGCCTGCAGCGGGGAGGACGCACCGAGTTCCTTCGCGGGGCCCGTGCGCGTCGATCCGGCAGCGTCCCGGGCGCCGACCCTGCTCTCGGAGCTGAACCTGCTCCGCTGGGACGCCACCGCCGGCGCCTTCGAGTACAACGCGCGTGTCGTCCCCTACGCGCTCAACACGCCGCTCTTCAGCGACTTCGCGGTCAAAGACCGGGCCATTTACGTGCCCGAGGGCGCCACCGTCGCGTACTCGGACGAGGGCGTGCTCGAGCTCCCCGTGGGCTCCGCCATCGTCAAGAGCTTCTCCTACCCGGCGGACTTCCGGCAGCCCGAGCTGGCCCGCAGCGTCATCGAGACGCGCGTGCTCATTCACGCCGAGGACGGGTGGGAGAACTGGCCGTACATCTGGGACGAGGCGCAGCAGGACGCGGTGCTCTCGCCGTCCGGCGAAGTGCGCGCCGTGGACTTCGTCGACGCGGAGGGCGAGGCGCGCACCGCGAACTACCTCGTGCCGCAGCGGAACCAGTGCGGCGCCTGCCACGCGCTTCAGGCGACGCCGGGTGGCGACGAGACCTTCTTCACGCCCATCGGGCCCAAAGCACGCAACCTCAACCGGACCTTCGACTTCGGCGGCGGGGTCGGCCTGCGCAACCAGCTCGCGTATCTCTCGGACCTCGGCATGCTCACGGGCCTGCCGGAGCTGAGCGAGGTGCCGGCGGCCATGGACTTCGGCCCCATCGAGGAGAGCGGTCTCGCGGCCGTCGCGCCCGAGGACCTGGACCACGCGGCCCGGGACTACCTCGACGTGAACTGCGCCCACTGCCACAACCCGCGCGGCGTGCAGGGCCAGACGAGCCAGCTCTTTCTCAACTACGACAACGAGGACGCCTTCCGCCTCGGCTTCTGCAAGCGCCCGGGCAGCGCCGGAGAAGGCAACGGCGGCCTCACCTACGACATCGTGCCGGGCAACCCGGACGAGTCGATTCTCATCTTCCGCACCGAGACCGAAGAGGTGGGCGCCATGATGCCGCTCCTCGGGCGCTCCCTCGCCCACGATCGCGGCGTCGAGCTGCTGCGGGCCTGGGTGGCGGCGCTTCCGCCGGAGACCTGCGAGGAGTAGCGCGGCGCGCCGGCTTCAGCCCCCGCATTCGGGTCGCGGGTCGTCCGGTCCGCAGAAGCGCGTGTCCGCGGGCACGAGGAAGGTCACCCGCCGGCGATCCAGTGGGGAGCCGAGAGCGCCGTTCGCGCCGGCGACGACGACCTCCGCTTCGAAGAGCCGGGGCTCGGCGCCGGCCGGCTCCGTGACGTTCGGGCGCACGACGATGCGCCAGCATGCGGGCGTGCCCACGGTGAGCGAAGGGAAGGAGTCTTCGATGCCGTCACCGTCCGTGTCCGCGGCGCCTGCGGCGCAGCCATCGCCGGCCACCGCCTCGACGCGCTCGATGAACTGAAGCGCGTCGCCGGCGTCCCCGGCCTGATCCGTCACCTTGAGCTCGACGAAGAGCCGGAGCTCGTCGGCGAGTTCCCGCAGCGCGCCGAGGAGCGCCGGCACCACGGCCGTGTCCCGCCCGGCGTAGACGAAGGGGCGACCGAGCTCGCTGACGCTTCCGGACGCCAGGGCCAGCCGGGTCAGGTCCACGCTCGCGCCGGTGGGACGGTCCGCCGCGTCCACACCGATGAAACCCACGCCGGCCTCGCGGAGCGTCGCACCCGCGCTCTCCGCGTCGTTCACCAGCAGGCACCCGGGATCCCCGAAGCGCACGCAGCGGTTCGGCCCATCGGTCACGAGCACCACCACGGGCACCGCGTCGCGGCGGAACCCCGGGCAGCCGACGCCGCCGTCGTCGCAGAACGCGCCGAAACACACGTTCGGGTCGACCACACACGCCGCGCTTTCGTAGAGGGCCCGGCCCCCCCGGGGGCCGTTCGCGCCGGGGATGCGCGCGGCCGTGGCCATGGGGTCCGACTGAACGGAGACCAGGTTGCGGTAGCTGCTCCCACCGCCGGCGTAGCTCCCGAGTCCCGTGTGCAGGCTCGCGATGCAGCCACGGAGCCGCGGGTCTTCGATGCAGGCGCTGTCGAGGCTGCAGACCTCGTCGTCGTCGCACTCCGCGTCGCCGCGGCAGGAGCGCCCCGAGCGCTCGCAGGCCGACGACAAGAGCCCG
>JBCCAW010000734.1:0-2498 GCA_039814655.1 Myxococcota bacterium
CGCGAGACCATCGCGGACGAGGTACTGGCGCGCCTCCGTCCCCTCGCGCTCCGCCTCGCGGTCGCCGGGAGCGCCACGCGCAGGTCCTCGAGGGCGTGCGAAGCGAGCTGCGCCAGCCCCTGGCGTGCCTGAGGCTCGCCGGCCTCCACGCCGGCCGCGAGGCGGAGCGCGAGGGGACGGAGGCGCGCCAGTACCTCGTCCGCGATGGTCTCGCGGGCCGGCTCCAGCACGTGCCCGAAGGGCGGACGCACGGTCCGCCGCGCCAAGGCGCGTGTGAGTTGCCGGAGCGGCGCCGGGATGCTGTCCACGGGCTGGACCTGCCGTGTTGATTCAGCGCTGGCGCTGCTTGCGCTCGCGCTCGACCTGCTCTTTGTACTCGACACTGTAGCGGGTCCAGGGCCGCAGCTCGAGGCGGCGCGTGGCGATGGGTTCTCCGGTGCCTTCGCAGACGCCGTACTCCCCGTCGCGCATCTTCTCGAGGGCGTTGGAGATCTCTCCGAGGAGCTTCCGCTCCTTGTCCGCGAAGCGCATCAGATAGGCCTGCTCCGTGTGCCGCTGGGCCACGTCCATCTCGTCGCTGAGCGGGTCCACGTTGGAGATGGCGTCGTTGAGGTGCTCGCCGAGACCCTTGAGAACGCTGCCGCGCTTCTCGAGCAAGGCCTCGTAGAGCGCGAGGAGCTGCTTCTTGGACAGCTCGGCGTCCTCGTGCGCGCGGGGTTCGAAGGCGAATTCTCCCGCCGCCGCGGCCTTCTTCGCGGCCGGCCGCTTCTTCGCGGCCTTCTTGGCCGGCGCTTTCTTGGCCGCGGTTTTCTTGGCCGGAGCCTTCTTCGTCGCCTTCTTTACCGGCGCCCGCTTCTTGGTCGTCTTCTTGGTCGCCATGATGGTGCTCGTGCCCCCGGGGCTGCCTGAAATTGCGGCGGCACTGGATGCCATAGGGGCACCGGAAACGCAACGCCGGAAGCATGCCGCCCCTCCGCGCAGGTTCGCGGCCCGTGGGAGAAGGTCCTATGACTCCCCGGGCCGGAGCATCGTTACGCGCGGCCCGCCCCTCGGGCCTCGTCCGGCTCCCGGCCGGGGGAAAGCCCCCTTTGGCGTCCTCGGCGCGTCCTCGTCCGGAGCTCCCATGCCCATCGACCCCGACCTCTCCTTCTCCCCCTTGCGCATCGCCCTGCTCACGGTGAGCGACACGCGCACGCTCGAAACCGACGAAAGCGGGGCGATTCTCGAGGCGCGCGTCCGTGAAGCGGGGCATCTCGTCGCCGCCCGGGAGCTCGTCAAGGACGACGCCGATCTCATCGAAGCACGCCTCGCGTCCTGGTGCGAGGATGCGGGGGTCGACGTCGTCGTCACCACCGGGGGGACCGGCCTGACCGGTCGCGACGTCACGCCAGAGGCCTTCCGGCGCGTCTGCGAGAAGGAGATTCCCGGCTTCGGCGAGCTCTTCCGCTGGCTCAGCTACCAGAAGATTGGCACCTCCACGGTGCAGAGCCGCGCCACCGCTGGCGTGGCCAAGGGGACCTACCTCTTCGCCCTGCCCGGCTCCAAGGGCGCGGTGAAGGACGGCTGGGACGGCATCCTTCGCGACCAGCTCGACAGCCGCCATCGCCCCTGCAACTTCGCCGAGCTGGTGCCGCGGCTCCGGGAGCGCTGAAGGCGACGCGCCTCAGAACTTGCCTTCGTTGACGACGTCTTCCGGCGCCGGGACCGGTTCGGCGGCGTCCCAATGCTCTACGATCTTGCCGCCCTCGAGGCGGAACAGATCCATCTGCGCGTAGGGCTGGTCGCCCCAGCGCGCCTTGGAGAAGGTCGCGACGAAGTTGCCCTTGGCGATGCAGAGCACGATCTCGTCGTAGAAGAGCTTGCGGTCCGGCGCTGCGAGACGCTCCTGGAACGACGCCAGCCCGTCGGCCACCTCGACGTTGTGCTGAATGTAGTTCTCCGCGACGTAGTCCGGCGCCTTGGTGACGTCTCCGCCCTCCATGAGCAGGTCCGCGAGCATGGCGCGGACCAGGGCCTCGCTGTCCGCCGTGCGGTCGAGGTCGGTGATCTCCGTCGCGCCGTCGACCTGCGTATGCCCCGAGGGCGTCGGCCCCTTGAAGGGAACGATGCAATCCCAGTGTTCGATGGCGCGACCCTCGGCGTCCGTGTCGAACATGTCCATGGTCACCCACTTGGCCGCGCCGTCGTTCAGGCTCTGATAGGCGTGGACGAAGACGTAGCGGCCATCGTCGAAGGCGCGGACGATGTCGATCTCGCGCTTCGGGTTCCGGGCGACGAAGGCCTCGAAGAACTCGATGAAGCCCTCCTTGCCGTTGCGCACTCCGGTGCTGTGCTGGAGGTAGCGGTCGCCCACGTGCGCCTCCAGGGCGTCGTGAATGCGACCGTCGCGGATGCCCTCGAGGTAGAGGGCCTTGGCGTGCGCGAGGCGCGGGTTGCTTTCGGTCATGGCGCGTGACTCTGCCCGGTCTTGCGCCGCGACCCCATGTCGCCTTCGCTGC
>JBCCAW010000380.1:0-5849 GCA_039814655.1 Myxococcota bacterium
AGGGCATCGACGACAAGGGCTCCCGCGTCACGCTGCTCGGTCCGCTACGACCGGATGGCTGGCGCGGCGGCGACGCCATCGAGATGGACCTCGAGCACGTCCTCTAGCCGTGTCTGCGTCCGGCTCAGCGGCCGGTCCACACCGGCTCGCGCTTCTCTACGAAAGCCCGAAGCCCTTCCCGCGCGTCCTCCGTGCCGAGGATTCCGAAGAGCTCGCCGCGGAGAAAGGGGAGGGCCTCCTCGAGGGGCATCTCGCGTTGCCGATGAAAGGCCCGGAGCCCCCGGGAAAGGGCCGTGGGCGATTGGGCCGCGAGCTTCTGCGCGAGCTCGGCGGTGGCGGCGTCGAGGTCGTCGTCGGGCACCACGTCGGTCACGAGGCCGAGCGCCTTCGCCTCCGCCGCCCCGAGGCGTTCGCCGAGCAGCATCATGCGTATCAGCTCGCGCCGCGGGACGAGCTGCTGGAGCAGCGCCATGATCATCATGGGGAAGAGGCCGCGCTTCACCTCGGGTGTGCCGAGCTTCGCGCTCTCGCAGGCGATGGCGAAGTCACAGGCGGCGACCAGTCCGAGGCCGCCGCCGTAACAGTGACCGGGGATCCGGGCCACGGTGGGCTTGCCCAGGTCGCGGAAGCGGAGCAGCAGGTCGGCGAAGTCACCCTTGGGCGCGAGGTCTCCGCCGCCCATTTGCTTCAGGTCCCCGCCCGCGCTGAAGGCCGCGCCCGCCCCCGTGAGCACGATGACGCGCACCTCCCGCGCGTCCCGGGCGTCGTCGAGGGCGTAGAGAAGCTCGTTCACCATCTGGGGACCGAGCGGGTTTTTCCGTTCGGGCACGTTGAGCATGAGCGTGGCGATACCCTTCGCCGCGCTGACTTGGAGGGTGTGATAGTCCCGCGTTTCCATGGGGCGGGACGCTACCTCAGCCCTGCCAGGGACGGTGGCGCGGGGTTCGCAGCCTGCCTTCGAACGGCGAGGGACGTCCGGGACACGAAGAAAAGCGGCGACGCGGGGCTCAGGATCTTCGACGCCTGCCGTGTGGGTCAGCAATTGCGAGGGGCGTGGCCGCCGACTAGGCTCCGCCCGAACTGGAGGGGACGTGGCGTACCAGCAAGCCTTCGAAGAGACATCTGGGCGGCCCGTGCGGGCTCTGCCCCGCGGCTTGATGAGCATCGCCATCGCGTTGGTGTTGGCCACCCTCGCGCTGAGCGCGGCTCCGGCCGCAGCGCAGGATCCCGTGGCAAGCACGCAGCAGATCGATGCGTCTCCGAAGGGCACCATCGGCCTCGGGCTCATCGGGGCCGAGCTCGGCTTCATGTTCCCGGCGCTGCTCGGGCGCGCGGTTCCGGCGTTCCACGATACCTGGGCCTTCATCGTGTTCCCGACGGCCTTCGCGGCCGGCGGGGCCGTCGCCGGGTGGTTCGCCCTCGACAGCCCCAACCGGAGCGAGGCGGCCGTGGGCGTGCTCGCCGGCAGCTTCGCGCTGCTGGTCCCCACGCTCGTGATCACGCTCGTGTCCACGGCCTATGACCCGGACCGCGACATCATCGAGGCCTCGGACGCGCCGCCGGCGGCGGATCCCGCCGACGAGGAGACGCCCGCGGAGGCACGGCGGATGCCCTCGGAGCCCGTGGACCCGCGCGTCGTCGCGCTGCGCGCCGGAACGGGCCTCTTGCGGGTCCAGGGCGGTCGCCTTCACCTCGGCATGCCCGGCGTGAGCGTCGTGCCCCGGTACACGCCGCAGCAGATCGCGCTCTATGGCGGCCAGCAGGACCATGAGGTTCGCCTGAGCCTCTTCAGCGGCGCGTTCTGAGCGTCGTCGCGCGGACGCGGCGCACGCTCGACGAGCGTCGCTTGCTCCGGCGGGCCGGCCCCGTGCTGGTCGGCTGCTCGGGAGGGGGCGACAGCGTCGCGCTTCTGGTGATCCTCGCGCAGCTCGCGTCCGAGCGTGCCCTCGCGCTCTCGGTGGTGACCGTGGACCACGGGCTCAGGCCCGAGAGCCGCGGCGAGGCGGCTTTCGTGGCGCGCCTCGCCGGCAGCCTCGGCCTCGACCACGCGACGCTCGAGGTCCGCGTGCCGCAAGGTGCGTCGCTTCAGGCCGGAGCGCGGCGCGCGCGCTATGCGGCGCTCCGTGCGCACGCTCGCGACCGCGGCGCGCGCTACGTGGCCGTCGGCCATACGCGGGACGACCAGGCCGAGACCGTGCTCTTTCGCGCGCTCCGCGGCGCGGGTATCGAAGGCCTGGCGGGGATCGCGCCGGCGCGGGCCGATGGCGTGGTGCGGCCGCTCCTCGACTGCCGGCGAGGGGCCTTGCGTGCGTTTCTCGAGCGCCGAGGGGTGCGCTACCTGGACGATCCGAGCAACGCGGACCCGCGCTTCGCGCGGACGCAGCTTCGCGCCCTTTGGCCATCCCTCGAAGCGCTCGATCCCCGGGCGACGGAGCATCTGGCGACGCTCGCCGACGATGCGCGAGGCGCCCGGGCCAGCCTGGCGTCCCGGGCTCGCCGGTGGCAGGTGCGGGCCGAGCGGCCCGGAGGGCTCCGCCTCTCGGTGCTTCGCGCCATGGCGCCGGCGACGCGGCGTCGCGTGCTCGCCCGCTGGAGTCGCGGAGCCACCGGTCGCGTCCCGCGGCGCGAGCATCTGATGGCCCTCGAGCGCGCCGCGCTCAGCGGCCGTGGAGAGGTCCTGCTCGGAGGCGGGTGGGCTGCGTCGCCGGGGGGCCAGGTGCTTCGGCTGCACCGGGCCAGGGGGCGTACGCGCTCCCACGCATCGCCGTCCGAAGCGCCGGAATTACCGCAGGACCCGTCACGCTAGCTGGCCTCGGCCGTACTCATGCAGAGCGGGGTCGGGGCGATCGGCGGGTCCGCCCTTGCGCCTCCCGCCGGCCGAGCCCACACCGTTGATGGGCCCCCGGCTGCGTGCTACCTGAGTTCATCGGCCCGTAAACGGCGTTTTCGCCTGAATTGGCAAGCGTTTCGGGGCCCCGAGGAAAGTTGGCG
Organism: Myxococcota bacterium; assembly: GCA_039814655.1. Classification (GTDB taxonomy): domain Bacteria; phylum Myxococcota_A; class Polyangia; order Polyangiales; family Houyiibacteriaceae; genus CALCTH01. The sequence continues at coordinate 2,992 of JBCCAW010000380.1, forward strand.
AGGAACACGTGAAGCAGAGCCACAAGACCCTTCTCCTCTGGGTCCTCCTCATCTTGATGTTCGTCGCCATCTGGAACCTCGTGTCCGGCGACGAGGCCCCTCGGACCGTCGCCTTCAGCGAGTTCATCACCGACGTGCGCTCCGGAGCCGTGGAGCGGGTCGAGGTCGAGCCGCGCGAGAACAGCGGTCAGTACACCTACTGGCTGCGCGCAACGGAAGAGGCCGCGGGCGGAACCGGCGAGCGCAAGGTCACCGTCGGCATCCTTGGCGAGCGAATCAACGACCTGCTCCTCGAAAGCGACGTGGAGAAGGTCACGTACCTGCCGGAGGACCAGAACGGGCTGCTTACGAGCATCCTCGTGACCTGGCTCCCGATGATCTTCCTCCTGGTCATCTTCTTCTTCTTCATGCGCCAGCTCCAGGCCTCCGGTGGCAAGGCCATGAGCTTCGGCAAGAGCCGCGCGAAGCTGCTCAACGAGTCGCAGAACAAGGTCACCTTCGCCGACGTCGCAGGCATCGACGAGGCCAAGGACGACTGCGAAGAGATTATCGCGTTCCTCAAGGACCCGAAGAAGTTCCAGCGCCTTGGCGGCCGCATCCCCAAGGGCGTGCTGCTCATGGGTTCGCCGGGCACGGGCAAGACGCTCCTGGCGCGGCCATCGCCGGTGAGGCCGGCGTTCCGTTTTTCAGCATCTCCGGCTCGGACTTCGTGGAGATGTTCGTCGGCGTCGGCGCCAGCCGCGTCCGGGACCTCTTCGAGCAGGGCAAGAAGCACGCCCCCTGCATCATCTTCATCGACGAGATCGACGCCGTCGGCCGGCACCGCGGGTCCGGCCTCGGCGGCGGCCACGACGAGCGCGAGCAGACCCTCAACCAGCTCCTCGTCGAGATGGACGGCTTCGAGTCGAGCGACGGCGTGATCATCATCGCCGCGACGAACCGCCCGGACGTGCTCGACCCGGCGATTCTCCGCCCGGGTCGCTTCGACCGGCGCATCATCGTGCCGCGCCCGGACCTTCGCGGCCGCGTCGGGATCCTGCAGGTGCACACGCGGAAGGTGCCGCTGGCGCCGGACGTCGACCTCGAGATCATCGCGCGCGGTACGCCGGGCTTCAGCGGCGCGGACCTCGAGAACCTCGTGAACGAGTCTGCGCTCCTCGCCGCGCGCCAGGACAAGGACTTCGTCTCCATGAACGACTTCGAGATGGCGAAGGACAAGGTCCTCATGGGCAGCGAGCGGCGCTCCATGGTCATCTCGGACAAGGAGAAGCGGACGACGGCGTACCACGAGGCCGGCCACGCCCTCGTGGGCGTGCTCCTCCCGAACCATGACCCGATTCACAAGGTCACCATCATTCCCCGGGGTCCGGCCCTCGGCGTGACGATGTCGCTGCCCGTGGAGGACCGACTGAGCGTCTCGTCGGACTGGCTGCTCGATCAGATCAGCATGATGCTCGGGGGTCGCATCGCGGAGGAGGTCGTCTTCGGGCAGCTCACCACCGGGGCCGCCGACGACTTCAAGAAGGCGACGCAGCGCGCCCGCTCCATGGTGACGGAGTGGGGCATGAGCGAGAAGCTCGGGCCCCTCGCCTACGTGGAGAAGGAAGAGAGCGGCTTCCTCGGGTCCAGCTACCACAAGGACTACTCGGAGACGACGGCCAAGGAGATCGATGCGGAGGTCAAGCGCATCATCACCGAGCGCTACGACGTCGCCCGGAAGCTCCTCGAGGACCACCGGGACAAGCTCGATGCCATCGCCGAAGCGCTGCTCGAGCGGGAGACCATCGGCACGCGCGAGCTCGAGGCCATCATGAAGGGCGACGACCTTCCGCCGCAGGAGCGCATCGTCATCCCGAGCTACGCGGAAAAGCGTCGCGAGGCGAAGGAGAAGCGCAAGGGCTCCATCTTCCAGCCGCGGCCGCGCGAGGTTCCGAGCGCGGGCTGAACGCGCCGCGCAAGGGCGACGCGCCCTGGGGGGAAGACGTGGACCGCTAGGCCGAACGCCTCGACCAACCCGACGTAGCGGGAGCCTCCAGGGGCTCGCGCTGCGCCCTATGGGGAGTCCTCAACGTCACGCCGGATAGCTTCTCGGACGGCGGCCGCTTCCAGGCACGAGAGGCCGCCGTCGCCCGCGGGCAGGCCCTCGTCGCCGCCGGCGCCGAGGTGGTCGACGTCGGGGGCGAGAGCACGCGGCCGCGAGGCAAGGACTACGGCGACGGCGCCGCCGAAGTGAGCGCGGTCGAAGAAGCGGACCGCGTCCTACCGGTGATCGAGGCGCTGTGCAGGGCCGGCGTCGCCGTCAGCGTCGACACGCGGAAGGGCTCCGTGGCCCGGCAGGCCGTCGCGGCTGGCGCCCGAATCGTCAACGATGTGTCCGGTGGCGGCGATCCCGAGCTGCTCGCCGTATGCGCCAAAGAGGCCGTCACGCTCGTCCTCATGCACAATCGTGGACGCGGGGAAGTTCATGCCCCGTTCACGGAGTACCAGGACGTGGTGAGGGAGGTCGCGGCAGAGCTCGAGGAGCGCGTCGCGCGGGCCGAGGCGGCCGGCGTGGATCGGTCGCGCGTATGGCTCGACCCGGGGCTCGGCTTCGCCAAAACCGCAGCCCAGTCCGGAGCGCTCCTCGCCCGCCTGCCCGAGCTCGCCGAGCTCGGCCATCCCCTGCTCGTGGGCGCCTCGCGAAAGTCCTTTCTGGCGCGTCTTGCCCGTCGTCCCGACGGGAGCTTGGCGGCGCCGGACGCGCGGGGGGCCGGAAGCGCCGTGGCCGTGGCCGTGGCCGTGGCCAAGGGCGCGGCGGCCGTGCGCGTGCACGATGTCGCCGGAGCCTGGCAAGCCGCGCGGCTCATGGAGGCCCTCGC
>JBCCAW010000345.1:0-6325 GCA_039814655.1 Myxococcota bacterium
ATGAAGCGCATGGAGATGCCCACGGGCGTCTTCGGGTTGAAGAGCAGAGCCTTCTTGAGCTCGTAGGAGCTGAGCCACTGCTTCCGGCCGCCGATGTAGCGCAGCACGTGCTCGCCGACCTCCTTCGAGTGCGCGATGGCCACCGCCTCCTGCTCGCGCATGGACGGGGAGCTGACGGCCGCCTGGGACACCTGGCGCTTCGGGTCGCGCACGAGGATCGAGCGGGCCGCGGCGTCGCCCACCACGGCGAGGCGCACCTTCTCCGCCGTGCTCATCTCGGCGATGCGGAAGGAGAGGGGCTTGAACTTCTCCTTCACCTCCTCGGAGTTCTCGAACTTGTCGACCTCGACAGCGTCCTCGCCGCTGTCCATCTCGACCGTTTCCTTGAAGGCCTCGTCGCTCGGCAGGGACTCGAGCGTGGCCTCGACGATGAGCTGCCCCTGGATGGCCTCGACGTGAATGTCGAAGGCCGGGATGCCATCGAGGCGCACGCCGTTGCGGGCGCAGAGCTCGACGAGCCGATCCGCCGTGGACATGCGCGTGTTTCGGTTCTTGTAGAGCGCTTCGACGACCCGCGGCGCGCTCAAAAGCCGCTGCTGATTGACGCTGATGAGCTCGCTCATCGGTTCGCTGCAGTTGCGCGCCACGCGCTCGAGGGCGTCGTCGGGCAGCGAGGGGTTCTGCACGAGGGGCCCCAGGGCCTCGTCGCGCGCGGAGAGGCGGCGGGCGAGCGCACCGGCGATGGGCCCGGGGAGCGGCTCCTGGAGCGCCGGAAGCAGAACGGCGTCCGGGAGCTCGTAGAGGGACGCGCCAGCGGTCTCGGCCACCGTCGCGTCCGCGTCGGCGCTGAGCTGGGTGAGGAGGATGACCTGGCCCGCGCCGCGCACGGGGACCAGGCCGCGCGCCGCCATGAGCTTGGCGGGCGTGGGTGCGTTTGGGTCGGCGAAGCGGCGGAGCCCCTCCGGGAGCTCCTCCACGGCGAGTGGGAGGCCTTCGGCCATCGGCGGGAGAGAACGACGGGTGGCGCCCGCCGTCAACGGCCTCGGAAGGCGGGGGCGCGCTTTTCGAGGAGCGCCGCCATGCCCTCCTTCGCGTCCTCGGTCTGAAGGCTCTCGGCCTGCAGCGCCGCTTCGTGTCGGGCGGCGGTGCGCGGATCCCAGCCGAGGCCCTCGCGCACGGCGCGCTTGATGCTCCTCACCGCGAGCGGTGCGTTCGCGGCGATGGTCGCGGCCCGCTCCATGGCCCGGGGCAGCACCTCGGCGCGGGGGCAGGCCTCGTTCACGAGCCCCATGGCGGCGGCTTCGCGCCCGCTCACGAGCCGGCCGCCGAGCAGCAGCTCGTAGGCTCGCGGCAGACCGACGAGCCGCGGCAGGAGATAGGAGATGGCCATACCCGAATGGAGACCCAGCCGGGCGAAGTTGGCCCCGAGCTTGGCGTCCTCCGCGGCGACGCGGAGATCGCACATCAGCGCCAGGCCGAAGCCGCCGCCCACCGCATGTCCGTTCAGGGCGCCCACGACCGGTACCTCGACGTCCAGGAGCGAAAGAAACGGTTCGTACATGGCGAAGGAGCGTTCGTGGGGCAGGCCGCCCTCGAGCTGGAGCGTCTCCTTGAAGTCGGCGCCGGCGCTGAAGCATCGGCCCTCGCCCACGACGACGATCACTCGAGCGCCGTCGTCCGCCTTGGCCGCGGCGCTGGCTTCGGCAAAGGCCGCCAGCAGCTCCGGGGTCATGCTGTTGCGGTTGTCCGGGCGCTGGAGCCGGAGGACCCCGATGGCGCCTTCCCGCGTGTAGGCCACGGCAGGGCGCGGAGGGGACCGGTCGGGAGCAGTGGGCATCGGGGCGAGCCTGCCTCTAGGCTGGAGGGAGAGCCAGCCCCTCTGCGTCTCGGCACGGGGTGGGGGCGCCAGGCGCTCTTCGCTGTGACATACTCTCGCGCATCGGGCGTCCGCCCAGGCACGCCACGGAGCCACTTCCCTTGACGGTCCGTCCCCTTTCTTCCCGCTCTTCGTTCCCCCGTTTCCGCCCCGCCGCGCCCTGGGTGTTCACCCTGGCGCTCGCGGCGTGCAGCCTCGCGGCGTGCAGCGACGACCCTGCGATCCTGGAGCGGCCGGACCTCGGTATCCCGCCGATCATCGACCTCGGGCAGGTCGACCGGGGCGTCGGTGACATGCCCGCGGTCGATCTTGCGGCGGAGTGCGTCGAGGACGTGGATTGCGACGATGGCGTCGATTGCACGCGCGACTTCTGCGACTTCGGCAACTGCCGCAACCAGCCGGACCCGGCCGTCTGCGACGACGGCGTGTTCTGCAACGGCGTGGAGATCTGCGACGCGGACCAGGGAGGCTGCGCCCCCGGCGACCCGGAGACCTGCAACGACGACGACGTCTGCACCATCGACCGCTGCGACGAAGAAGAGCGCCTGTGCCGCTTCTCGCCGCGGGACTTCGACGGCGACGGCGAGGCCGACTTCAACTGCGAGGGCGGCACGGACTGCAACGACTTCGACCCGCGGCGCGGCTCGCTGATCAACGAGATTTGCGGCGACTCCGTCGACAACGACTGCGACGACACGGTCGATGAGGCCGAGTGCGGCGCGCCGGAAGGCAACGACTGCGACGCGCCCATCGTCGTGCCCTCGGAGGGCGCCTTCATCGAGATCGACTCGTCCGGCGCGACCACCAACTTCGACCTCGAGTGCCTCAGCTTCACGCGCAAGGACCTCGTCTTCGAGCTGACCCTCGCCGAGGCGCGCTCCCTCACCGTGCGCGCCGAGGGCCGGAGCACGACCTTCGTCGAGCTTCGGACGGCCTGCGAGACGGGCTTCATCGAGTGTCAGGCGGGCTTCCCGGGCACGCTCCGGCGCCGGCGCCTCGAGCCGGGCACCTACTACATCGTCGTCGCCGACATCGGCGGCGACCTGGCCGTGGAGTTCGACCTCGACGAGCCGCTTCCGGACCCGCCCAACGACACCTGCTCCGGCGCCATCGACGTGAGTGCCGGCGGGACCTTCGAGGCCAGCTTCGTCGACGTCGCCAACGACGGGGACACGAGCTGCAGCACCGGGTCGACGGATCTCTTCTACACCTTCACCACGACCGAGGTGCGGGATGTGGTGCTGTCCGCGGTGCCTTCGTCGGGCGGGACCCTCGGCATCGCGGTCACGACGGCCTGCGCCGACGCGACCACGGAGGTGGCGTGCACGCGCGTATCCCCGGCGAGCCGGCGCCTCTACTCGCTCCCGGCCGGGACGTACTTCGTGAGCCTCGAGAGCGTGAGCGGGCGCGAGGTGAGCGCCACCTTCGACGTACGGTTCCTCGCGCCCACGGAGCCGCCCGCCGGCGATGAGTGCCGCTCGGCGCTGCCCATCGCCATCACCCGGGGCGTGCCGAGCACGGCCACCGGCACGCTCGTCGGCCGCCAGGACGACGTGGACATCAGCTGCGGGTTCTTCTACCGGGACGCCGTCTACTCCTTCGAGCTCACGGAGCGCAGCGACGTCACCGTGACCGTCGATGGCGCCGGGACCTTCATGTTCGCGTCGCTGCGCGAGAGCTGCGAGGACGACGCGACGCAGCTCCGCTGCCGGAGCGGCAACCCCTCCCGTTCCCGGGTCCGGAACCTGCTGCCCGGGACCTACTTCGTGATCGTCGAGAGCTTTGCCCTCGTGCCCAGCTTCGAGGTGACCGTGCTGGTCGAGGACCCGAGCGACCCGACGCCGGTGCTCGGCAACGATGCCTGTGGTGGCGCGGTCGTGGTTCCCGCTACCGGCGGCCTTTTCTCCGGGAGCACGCTCGGCCTGCTCAACGACTACGAGACGCGCTCCTTTTGCGGCAGCAACGCCCGCTCACCGGACGCGGCCTTCGAGCTCACGCTCACCGACCGCCGGCGGGTCATCGCGAACACGGACGGCTCCGCCTACGACACGGTGCTCCACCTCCACAACACAACCTGCGTGACGGAGGCGGAGTTCGCGTGCAACGACAACTTTGGGGCCGGGGCGACCTGGTCCTTCCTCGACCGGACACTCAACCCTGGCACCTACTTCTTCGTCGTCGATGGCTTCGGTGCGAGTGCCTCCGGCGACTACCTGCTCGAGATCGAAGTCCTCGAGCCCTGAGTCCGAGCTGAAGCTGAACCCATGCGTACCCTTTCTTCGATTCTCCTCACGCTCTCGCTGGTCCTTCTCGGGGCCTGTGGGGACGACTCCTCCACCACCGATGCGCCCGGCGACCTGGGGCCGAGCGATCTCGACCAGTTCGACCTGGGCACGCCGGACATCCCGCTGGACATCCCCACGGGCCGCGTCTGCGTGCCGGACACGACGCTCGGCGAGATCTGCCAGGACAACGCGGATTGCGACGACGGCTGCGACTGCAACGGCATCGAGGAGTGCTCCGGGCGCCTCTGCGTCGCAGGAGACCCGCTCTGCGTGAACGACAACCGCTGCGTCCTCACGAGCTGCGACGAGGACGCGGACGGCGACAAGTGCGTCTTCGAACTCGACGACACGGAGTGCGACGACGGCGACGCCTGCAACGGCACGGAGGTCTGCAACGTGGACGTCGGCTGCATTTCGGGCACGCCGCTCTTCTGCAGCGACGACGACACCTGCACCCTCGACGAGTGCGACGACTCGCTGGGGTGCGTCTACACGCCCATCGACCTCGACGGCGATGGCTTCGTCTCCGAGCGCTGCGGCGGCGAAGACTGCGACGACGATCCGCGCTTCGGCGGCCCCATGACGAACCCGGAGGCCCCGGAGATCTGCGACAACCGCCGCGACGACGACTGCGACGGCTTCCGGGACTTCCGGGACCCGGACTGCGACCCGACGAACACGGACTGCGCCACGGCCACGGTGCTGCCCGGTCCGGGCACCTACAGCGGCTCGACGCGGGCTTTGGACGACACGACGGCGCTCAGCTGCAGCGCCGCGGGTCGCGACGCCTTCTTCACCTTCACGCTGGCGACGGTGCAGGACGTGCGCGTGAGCGTGAGCGGGGCCCAGTCCGCGGTGGCGCTGCGTGACGCCGCCGCCTGCGAGACCGACGAGGACATTCGCTGCTCCGTCGGCACCTCGCCGGAGGTCTTCATCCGCAGCCTCGAGCCCGGCGACTACAGCATCATCGTGACGCAAACGGGCACGACCGATGTCTTCGACCTCGTGCTTCGCTTCGAGGACGCCACGACGCCGCCGCCCTTCGACGTGTGCGCCGGCCCGCCGGACGGCACGGACGTGAGCGCGGGCGGCACCTTCATCGGGGCCTACCTGGACACGGCGGACGACTACTTGATGAGCTGCGCCAACGTGGGCGGCGGTGACGAGGCGGCCTACTTCTTCGACCTTCCGCCCACCGGCAACTTCGACGTGGAGCTTCGCGCCACGGCCATCGGCGGCGCCTTTCGCGAAGACAACATCGCCGTCAGCGTCGTCAGCGACTGCGGAGACAGCGAGACCGAGCTCGCCTGCGCCAACGAGGCGGCTTCCGCGGCGCTTTCGCTTCGCGACGTCGCGCCGGGCCGCTACTTCGTCCTCGTCGAGCGCCAGTTCCCGAGCATCACGGACTGGTCCCTCGACGTGACCATCACCCCCGTTGCGGCGCGCCTGCCCGGCGACAGCTGCAACGTCGCCGTGGACATCACCCCGCCCATGGGCATGACCACCAGCTCCGGCACGTCGGCGCTCGCCGGCATGCCCACGCCGGGCTTCGACGGCGGCGTGAGCTGCAACCCGATGGTGGCGCGGGACGCCTACTTCGAGTTCACCCTCGACGCGACGCAGGACGTCCGCGTGACCACGGACGCGGGCTTCTCCTCGCACTCCGCGGCGCTCATGGACACCTGTGGCGACACGGCGTCCGAGCGCCGATGCACGACGCGTACGGGGATCCAGACGCAGCTCTTCCGGAGCTTGCCGGCGGGCACCTACTTCATCGTCATCGCGACGTCCGCGACCGCCGGTTCGGCCAACGCCTCCATCGAGATCCTTCCGCCGACCATGCCTCCGGCGAACGAGGTCTGCTCCGGAGCGACCGTGCTCACGGGACCCACCACGACCATCGCGGCGGTGGATCTCACGGGATACCAGCGCGACGAGCCGGGCTGCCGCCCGGGCACGCTCAACGTGGACGCCTTCTACGAGTTCACGCTGGCGGCGCCGTCCTTCGTGACCGTGAGTGCGGTCCCGGCGATGGGTACGGACCCGCTGAACCTCACGCTGACGCTGCGTGACACCTGCGGAACCACCACCAACCGAGCCTGCGAGCCCGGCATGATGGGCACGGGACCCTCGATCACGCAGGCTCTCGCGGCGGGCACCTACG
>JBCCAW010000366.1:0-6038 GCA_039814655.1 Myxococcota bacterium
ACGACGGTGATGGCGATGCCGAGCACCGCCGCCAGCACCTCGCCGGCGCTCGCGATGGTGCCCGCGGCGACCTCCGGGTTCGGACGGACGAGCAACGAGAGCGGCCCGAGGTCGCCGCCCGTGTCGATGAGGAAGGTGAAGACGAAGACCACGAGCGCCGCCCCGAGCAGCAGGAGCAGCGGCAAGAGCCAGGTGCGGAGCGAGCCGCGGGAGTCCGTCGCCATCGCCGCTAGCTTAGCCCGGCCGCCTGCTCCGCTGCGCTAAAAGCGGAACTGGGTCTCGACGCGAATCGTCCGGTTCGTGTCCGGCGTGCGGTCGTTTCCGTCGTCCGGGAGGCGCTCTTCCTCGTAGCGGAGCGAAAGCAGCCCGATGTTCCGGAACCAGAACCAGTGGAGCGCCACGCGCCATTGGAGGTCCGTCTCCTCGAACACGGGCCCGTCGACGCCGTCGTCCAGGGGCAGGTTCGAAAAGCCCTGGGCCTGGAACTGGCCGATGTCCGCCGCGAACATGAGGTTCTTCTCCCAGAGGAGCAGCGACATCTGCGCGTTCCAGGCGTATTGGAAGGACCCGCCGAAATCGAGCGTGTACTTCATGTACGTCTCGCTTCGGAGCAGGAGCGGCCCGTACTGGAACTGGCCGTAGACGTTCCAGGCCGGGTAGCGCTCGAGGGCCCGCTGGTCGTATTTGGCGCCGGCGGTGAAGCCGAGGCCCAAAGGCACGCGCGTGTAGAGAAAGGGCGAGTCGAAGCGGCTGAAGTGGCCGATGACGTCGAACTGAAACTGCGCGCCGGCCAGGTAGGTGAAGTTCTGGTTCTCGTTGGGGAAGAAGCGGCCGCCGACGTTGCCGTTGAAGCGGCCCGTGCCGCCGGCGGCGAAGACGCGGAAGAGCACATTGCCCCGGCAGTCGAGGGGCCCGCCGGCTTCGATGGCGGCGCCGTTGCCCTGTTCGAAGGCGTTGAAGAGATAGAAGGGCGCGTCGAGGAGCGGCTGCTTGGCCGCGGACACGATGAGGCCCGTGGAGAGCGAGCCCGAGCCCGAGTTCATGGCGATGTAGTGACCGCGGCTCGAGATGGGCACCTGGAAGTGCGCGAAGGTGAGCCGCGGCGAGCGCTCGAGGCGCGCGCTCAAGAGAAAGAAGGAGTCGTTGATGTAGGGGATGGGGCCGAGCGCCCGGATCTGGAGCCGGCTGAAGTTCACGTCCCCGCGCTGTCCCTCGGGCTCTTCGAAGTTCACCTCGGCGAAGAGGCCCGCGACGACGCTGAAGCGAAAGCCCGGGCTGCCCGTGCACACGGATACCTGCGGGTCGAAGCGGCAGCCGAAGTCCGCGCAGTCCGTGCGCCCGTCGCCGTCGTTGTCGACGCCGTCGCTGCAGAGGTAGTCGTTGTTCTCGCCCTGGACGTCGCCGGCCTGGTTGATGAGGTCGTCGGCGGTCAGGTCGCCGCGGAGCGGCGGGACGCCCTCTTCCTCGAGGGGACGCGGCGGCCCGTCACCGTTCGGGTCCGAACCGCGGCACACCGTGAGCCCCGGGCCGCGGCACTCCGGGTCCGAGCAGTCCGTGGCGCCGTCGCCGTCGTTGTCGATCCAGTCGGAGCAGGCGTCGTCGTTCGCCTCGGGGCTGCCGCCGGCCTGGCATTCCGGCACGTCGTAGCAGTCCGAGTCGGCGCAATCGGTGAGCCCGTCGCCGTCGTCATCGATGCGGCCGGTGCACTCGGTCTCCCGGGACGGCAGCTCCGAGCTGAGCCCGTCGGTGCCGGCTTCCGTTTGCTGCGCGAAGGCCGGGGCCGCCGCCATCACGGCGAGCAGGGTGAGGCAGCGAAGCGTTCCCTTCATCATCTTCTCCGAGCGCGACGGGCGCGCGTGGTCCGCGGGTAGCGGGCGCCTCAGCGGCACAGCAAAAGCCGCCTCTCCGAGCGCGGAATGGAGCGCCCCGGCGTGCCTTCGCGGTTCGGGTCCTGCGTCCAGACGATGGCGCCGCCGGAAGGCTCCCAGGCGCCGCCCTGGCAGAAGCCCGTCTCTCCCTGAACGCGGTCGAAGGGGAAGCGGTCCGACGCCTGCGGGTTCAGCACCGGGTTCCACTGGCAGTCCCAATCGTCGCAATCGACGAAGCCGTCGAGATCCTCGTCGATGCCGTCGCTGCAGCGGGCGACGGCCTCCGTCAGCGCGTTCTGGAGCTGGGCGAGGTCCGCCGGGTCGCTCGGCCCGCGGCTTTCGTCGCAGGGGTTCGCGTAGAAGGGAGAAACGGCTCCCGGCGCGCCGTCGCCGTCGAAGTCCTCCGGCACGCCGTCGCCATCGAGGTCACCAGGGGGGAAGCGGTCGATTCCGTCGCCGCTGAGCTCGTCGAGGTCCACGAGACGCAGATCGAAGGCCGCCAGCACCTCGGCCCACTCGTCCTGCGTGCACTCGTCCGGCGTCACGAGGCTCACCTGGCTGCAGCTGAAGTCCGCGCAGTCAGCGAAACCGTTGTCGTCCTGGTCGACGCGGTCGATGCAGGTGAGGAACGTATTTTCGCTCCCTCCTTCGCGTCCCGCTTCGCCGCGGCAGACCGCGACCACGTCGAGGCTGCAGCTCCGGGAGCAAGAAAAGTCCGCGCAATCGACGAACCCGTTGCCGTCTTCGTCGACGCCGTTGCTGCAGAGCTCCGCGGTGTTTTCGCTCGGCAGGTTCTCGCAGACTGCGCGCACGTTCGGGTCATCGCTCCTCGAACAGGCGAAGTCCCCGCAATCGGTGAAGCCGTTGCCGTCGTCGTCGATGCCGTTGCTGCAGGCCTCGACCGTGTCCTCCGCCGGTAGGCTCGCGCAGAAGGCCTGCGCCTCGGGCGTACCCATACGCGAGCACGCGAAGTCGGCGCAGTCGGTGAACCCGTTGCCGTCGTTGTCCAGGCCGTCGGTGCAGGTCGCCAGCGTCCCTTCCGTCGTCTCGTCGCAGGTGGGCCCCGTGCAGCAGACGGGCCGGGCGGCGCACTGGTCGTCGTTGCAGTCGATGCGCCCGTCGCCGTCGTTGTCGAGGCCGTCGGCGCAGGTGTCTTCGCCCGGGCGCCGGGGAGGAAAGGTCGCCTCGCTGTCGCACACGGTCACGAACTGGCCGTTGCGGCAGCCGAAGTCCTGGCAGTCCGCGAAGTTGTTGCCGTCGTCGTCCAGGTAGTTGCTGCAGAGCGCGTCGGAGAACTCGACGGCGCAGCAGAGCTCGGCGATGGCCTGGCAGCCCCGGTCGCCACAATCGAACTGCCCGTCCCGGTCGTTGTCGATGCGGTCGATGCAGCGCAGCAGCGTGTCTTCGGGCTCGGTGATGTCGTCTTCGAAGATCTGCTCGCCGCAGAAGTTCCGCGCGATGCAGTCCGGGTCGAAGCAGTCCACGAGGCCGTCCCGGTCGTTGTCGCGCCCGTCGTCGCAGGCGCGCACGTTGGTCTCGTAGCCGAGCGGCGGGCCGCCGCCTTCGAGGGCGCGCTCCGGGCTGAAGCAGGCCGTCGCGGTGAGAACCAGCCAGGCGAGGCGCTTCATCGGCCGCCCCCCGTGGCTGCCGCGAGCTCCCGAGGGCGCGCGCCATGACCCCGGAGGCAGGGCGCCTGGCCCCGGCCGAAGCGGCGCCGGAAGCTCGTGTAGAGGTGGCAGGCCCCGACCACGGTCTCCGGTTCGGAGAGGTCGCCGCGGGCCCGGGCCTCGGCCAGGAAGTCCCGCACGATGCGCGCGTTGGCCTTCGTTTCGTCGCTGAGCTCGATGAAGTCGTAGCGGCCTTCGGCCTCCTCCACGTCGAACCACGCGGGCATCTCCTGCGTGCGCGCGTAGCGGTCGACGATGGTCTCGAGCAGCAGGTTGTCGGCGATCTCCGCCGCGGCCTCCGCCACACCGGGCGTGCTGCGAATGGCCCGGGCCACGGCCGTCACCTCCGCCGCCGGCACCACCAACTCGTCCTCGCAGACCCACTCGCACTCGCGGTAGGTCTCCCGGTGTCGCCGGGACTCGGAGTGCCCGTCGCGCGTCGAAACCCGCCGGTTGTAGTGCCACTCGCGGCGCGGATCCTCGTCGAAGGAGTGCAGCGAGGTCAGGATGAAGCCCGGGATGCCGTGAGCCCAGATGCCCCTGCGCGCCTGCTGCGCTTGCCGCTGCGCCCGGAGGTAGGCCGCGTTCGAGGGGCGGTCGTTAATCTGCATCGCGTGCGCGAAGCCGCGGCCGATCTGCGACATGGCCAGATCGGGGCAGTCGAGGAGCAGGCGCCCGTAGCCGTCCCGTCGCTCGTCCGTGCCGCAATGCCAGACGCCGCGGCGCGCGTGCCAGGTCGCCTCCTTGGCCAGCACGTAGATCTCGTAGGGGTGAAAGCTGCCCCAGGCGTGCACGGGACCGAAACTCTCGAGCGTGTTGAAGCCCGCCAGGCGCGCGCTCGTGCTCGCGTAGGGCCCGTCGAGGAGCCGAAAGGAGTCCCCGTCGTTGAAGTAGACGCGCGTCATGCGGCCGTTCACGAAGACCAGCGTCGTCGTGTCGGCCTTCGCTGGCGCCGGGGCGCGAAGGGCCCCCAGCGCCATTGCCAGGCCGAGGCCCAGGAGGAGGGCGAAGCTGAGACGGGTCAGAGGGCGCATGGGCGGTGCGTTCCGGACGCGGCGCCGAGTAAAGGAGCGCGGCCTCGGCCACGTCAACGGCGCGCCGGGCTCGATGCGTGTCGGTTTCGTGTCCCGATGAACGAAAGGTGCGGGCGTGCGCCCTTCAGGCCCCCCGTGCAGGCGCCGCGCGGCTCACCGCCGCGTGGTTTCGCGCCGCGCTACCCCTCGTCGCCGCCGAGAGCCGCCGGTCCGTCGCCGGCTCCCGGGTCGAGGAAGCGGATCTCCACGCGCTCGTAGCCGAGTCCGCGCACGAGCGTGGTCAGTCCACTCCGCGCGTTTTCCCGGGCCCGGTCCAGGAGCCCTGCCTCGAGCGCCGCCCGGCGCAGCTCTGCTTCGGCCTCCCGGCGCACGCGCGTCTCGAGCGTGCCGTCCCGGGCCGCGAACACGTCCGTGTCCCGCGTGTGCACGTAGGTGCGCTCGTTGTCGAGGCGGGCGCTGAAGACCTCCGGAGCGGGGAGCGTCAGCTGCGCTTCGCCGCGCTCCCGGTCGACCACCACGTCGCCGTCGCGCAGCCGCGTGAGGTCCACGCCGGCGGTCACGTCCGCCGCGGCCACGAGCAGCAGCGCATCCTCCTGCGCGAGGAGGCCGAAGAGCGCCTGGCTTCGCCGGCGCCGGTCGATGACGCGCTCCATGTGAAAGCTGGCCGTCTCCAGCCGGGCCAGGTCCTGGACGGCCCGCACCACGCTCGGCGTCGGGCGCTCCCGCTCCGCCTCGTCGGGCACCGGCGCCGGCGGTACCAGCACCCGGTAGAGGAGCGCGCCGCCGAGCAGCCCGGCCCCCAGCACCCCGAGCACGAAGAGCCATCCGAGCGCGCGGCCGGGACCAAAGGCGGGCGCGCGCTGGCCCCCGCTGGCGTCTGCGGCCGGATCGTCTCGCGCCGAGCTGCTCATGACCGGACCGTAGCGGCTCGCGAAGATGCGCGCTTCGCCGGCCTTCGGTGATATGAGAATGCCCGGCCATGACTGAAGCCTCCAGCTCGCCGCCACCGGTGGACCGGCTCCCGGTCCGCGCCACCTTTGGCCGCTTCGACGTGCTCGGCCGCCTGGCCAAGGGCGGGCACGCGGAGACCTTCTTGGCGCGCCAGCCCTCCTCCGGCGGCGCGCCGGAGCACGTCGTGCTCAAGCGACTGCTCCCGCACGTAGCGGCCGAGCGCGCCTTCGTGAACCGCTTCTTCGCCGACGCGCGGCTCACCATGCGCCTCGACCATCCCTCCGTCGCCCGGGTCCTCGACCTGGGGGAAGAAGGTGGCAGCTATTACGTCGCCACGGAGTGGGTCGACGGCGTGCCCCTCGGCGCGCTCATCGCCGCCGCGCCGCACCTCGGCGGGTTGCCCGTGGCGGTGGCCGTGCGCATCGCGAGCGCCGTCGCCGGCGCGCTCCACGCGGCGCACGAGGTCGTTGACGACGAAGGGCGCCCCATGCGCGTCGTGCACCGGGACGTGAGCCCGC
>JBCCAW010000543.1:0-4122 GCA_039814655.1 Myxococcota bacterium
CCGAGGCGGACACGCGCATCGCACGCGCGGAGACGTCGCTCGCGGGCCTCGCGCGGCGCGTTGGCGAAGCCCGCGAGGGCAAGCGCCGCCTCGAGAGCGAGCGCGAGACGTTGATGGCGCGCCGCGCCGCCGTTCGGGAAGAACGCCATGCGCTGGTCGCGCGCCTCGAAGGCCTTCAGGGCGACCGGCAAGCGACGGCGGCGCGCCGCGGGGAGATCGAGGAAGAGCTCGGAGTGCTGCGCTCGCGCATCGCGGAGAGCGACCGGGACCTCGAGGCGCTCCGCGAAGAGCTCGCCGGGCGCCGCTCGCGGCTCCGCTCCCTCGAGGAGCTGCACGCGCGCTTCGAAGGTGTGGGCGCTGGCGTGCGCGCGCTGATGAAGCGTCACGGCCTGGGAGGGACCTCGGCGGGATCGGTGCCGGCACCGGATGCGGCGGGCGGGGACGGCCGCGCTGCCGAGGGGGACGCCGCGCTGCTCGGACTCGTCGCCGACCGGCTGACGGTGCGGGAGGCGCACATCGCGGCGCTCGCTGGGGCCCTCGGGGACGCGCTCCAGGCGGTGGTGGTCGAAGGCCTTCCGGACGCGGTGGCGGCGCTGGCCTACCTTCGGGCTGGAGAGAAGGGCCGCGCGACGCTGGTACCGCAGCGACCGCGCCGCGTCGTGGGCGCACGGCCGCCCTTGCCGCGGGCCTGGCGCGACGACCCCGGCTTCGTCGGTGCCCTCGATGGCCTCGTGCAGGCCTCGCCGGAGGACGGGGAGCTCGTTCGGCACCTGCTCGGCGACTTCGTCGTCGTCGCGGATCTCGAGACTGCGCTTCGCTTTCACCGCGGCGCGTCCCGGGACCTCACGCTCGTCACCCTCGCCGGGGAGCGCTTGGCCCCGGACGGCACGCTCACCGGTGGGACCGGCGACGACGGCGCCGCCCATATGCTCGAGCTCAAGCGGGAGATGCGGGAGCTCGCGTCCGTGACCGAGGCCCTGGCCGTGCGCCTCACGCTCGCCCAGCAGCAGCATGGAGAGCTTCGGAGCGGCATCGCCAAGCGGCAGGCCGCCATCGATGCGGCGCAGACGGAAGCCCATGATGCGGAGCTCGCCATCGTCGAGGTCTCGCAAAATCAGCGGCGCCTGAACGACGAGGAGCGGCGCATCGGCGAGCGCCGCGAGGCGCGCGAGGGAGAGGCCGGGAGGCTCACGGCGGCGGTCACGGACGCCGCCGACGAGGAGGCGCGAACGCGGGCGGTCATCGAGGGCGTCCAGGCGGCGCGAGAGGCCACGCGCGTGGAGCTCGGCTCGGCCGAAGCCGTCGACGGTGAGCGCCGGCAGGCCGTGGAGGAGCAGGCCGCGCGCGTCACGGAGGTGCGCGTACGCGCCGCTCAGGCCCGGGAGCGCGCGGAGGAAGACCGGCTCGGGCTTCAGCGGCTAAAGGACCGCCTCGCGGAGTCCGGCGCGCGGGAGGCGCGCTTGCGCGGCGACGTGGCCACGGGCGCCGAGGAGCAGGGCCGGCTCGTGGCCACGGTTCTCGGCGAGCGCGAGCGGCGCATCGCCTCCCGGGACGACGCGGCGAGGGCGGCCGAGGCGCTCCGGTTGGCGCGAGCGCGCCTCGAGGCTGCCCAGCGGCGCCTCGGCGAGGGGGAGACGGGCCTCAGGGAGGTCCGGTCCCGCATCGATGAACGGGCGAAGGGGGCGCAGGCCCTCGCGCTGCGGGACCAGGAGCTCCAGCTCGCACTACGGCACCTCCTCGAGAAGATCGCCGAGCGTCACCGCGTCGACGTGCGCGACGTGCTCATCGACTATCACGACCGGCCCCTGCCCGAAGCGAGCGAGCGGGAGCGCGCCTCGGAGCTGCTGCGGCTCATCGAGCGCATGGGCGAGATCAACCTGATGGCCATCGAGGAGTACGAGGAGAAGAGCGAGCGCTTCGAGCATCTGACGGCGCAGAAGGAGGACCTCGAGGAGGCGCTTCGCAAGCTCGAGAGCGCCATCCGGCAGATGAACCGCGAGTCGCGGAAGCTCTTCCGCGAAGCCTTCGTGGCCGTCAACGAGCGCTTCAAGCGGCTCTTCCCGGAGCTCTTCCGCGGCGGCAAGGCCGAGCTGAAGCTCTCGAGCCCGGACGACATCCTCGAGAGCGGCATCGACATCGTCGCGCAGCCGCCGGGGAAGAAGCTCGGGAGCCTCGAGCTCATGAGCGGAGGCGAAAAGGCGCTCACGGCCGTCGCGCTCATCTTCGCCATCTTCCAGTACAAGCCGAGCCCCTTCTGCCTGCTCGACGAGGTCGACGCGCCCCTCGACGAGGCGAACATCAGCCGCTTCGCTCAGGCCATTCGGCAGATGACCGAGCGCTCTCAGTTCATCGTCATCACCCACTCGAAGCGCACGATGGAGTTCACGGACGTCCTCTACGGCGTGACAATGGAGGAGCCGGGCATCTCCAAGCTGGTCAGCGTGGAGCTGCGGGGAGAGAAGCGCCCCGTTCCTGGGCTCGATGCGCACAAGGCCAGCGTGGCCTGAGCGGCGCGCTCGAAAGCACGCTCAGGGCGGCGCGGGAGCGTCGATGGCCGCCGCGAGGTCGAGCAGGGTCCTTCGCGCATCCATGTCTCCGGGCGGGGTCATGATCAGGGCGAGCACCGTGAAGAGGCCCTCCGCCCCCAGCACCGTCGCCGCCACGCTCATGACGTCCCGGCGCCCGTAGGGAGGCACGTCCGCGCGCCAGCCGGTTCCCTGCACGCGCTGACCGAGCAAGGAGACCGGCGCCTGGGCCACGCGGCGCGGCTCGCGGAGCAGGCCCAGGTTGGCCACGACTCCATCCGGGGCACGCCGGAGCTCTTCGGCCCTCGCGTCCCCCGGGCCGAAGGCCGTGAGTACGAGGAGAACGCCCTCGCGGGTCTCGTCGGCCAGGACGCAGGCCTCCGGCGCCGCGGCGAGCACCTTCCCTGGCGGCACGGAGACGCGGAGCACGAGGGGACCCAGCGTACAGGTCCCCGGGGCCGGCTCCCCGGCTGTATCCGCGGGGGCGGCGGTGGGCATCGCTTCCGTGCCTGCGCAGCCCGCGAGCGCCAGCGCGCACACCAAAGGGACGGCGCGGAACACCTCGAAACGAGCGAGGCCACGAAGAAAAACCGAGCTTTCGCCTTGACTCAACCGTCGTTCAGGCCCTGGTTCGGCCAGGTGGGTACCTTCCACAGCGAGTTCCTGGTTCGCGCCGACGTCGCCACCGTGCGCCGTTTCCACGGCTCGACGCGCGTGCTCCGCCAGCTGACGCCGCCGGTCCTCGGCATGCAGCTCCACGCGATGGGCGCGATGGAAGAGGGCATGGTCGCGCGCTTCACGCTCTGGTTCGGCCCGCTCCCGGTGCGCTGGACGGCGCGGCACGAGCAGGTGAGCGAGACGGGCTTCGTCGACGTGCAGCAGGAGGGGCCCATGGCGGAGTGGCGCCACACGCACCGCTTCGAGGCCGTCGACGCGGCCCAAACCCGCGTCATCGACCACATCGAGTACGCGCACCCGCCCCTGCCGCGGGCCCTGCTGACCTACGCGCTCTTCAACGGGGCCGGGCTTCGGGCGCTCTTTGCGTATCGCGCGCTGGTCACGCAGCGAGCCTGTGCGCGCATGGCCGCCGAGCCTCCGCCGGAGTCGGCGCCGCCGGTCCGCGACGCGGCCTGAGCGCGCGCGACGCCGCGCCCGACGGCCCCGTTCAGCGCTCGCCGACGATGGCATCGAGCGCACCCGCGTGCCGGCGCGCGAGCTCGCGAACGGGCACGCGCACGTCGTCGAGGACGAGGTCGGCGCCCCCGACCTCACCTACTACCGACAGCGGCACGCCGTGACGCTGCGCCAGCGCGCGCACCTCGTCCTCCTTGGCCGCCGGGAAGCTCAGCACGACGCGGCTGGGCTCTTCGGCGAAGAGCCGCGCAGCGAGGGAGGCGCCGCCGCCCGGGACGCGCACGGACGCGCCCCGGCCCCCGGCGATGCAGCTCTCGGCCAGGCAGGCACCGAGCCCTCCGTCGGAGACGTCGTGGGCGCTCGAGAGCACGCGGGCCTGGGCGAGCGCGCGAAGGCAGGCCTGCAGCGCCTGCTCGGCCTCGAGGTCGATGCTCAACGCCGGCCCGGTCACCGCGCCTGCGCG
>JBCCAW010000247.1:0-8305 GCA_039814655.1 Myxococcota bacterium
AGCGCGAGCGGTTCGCCTGCACCACCACGGTCTCGTCGAGGCGCGCCTGCGCGGCGGACCAGGGGTCCACGGCCGCGTCGTCTTCGTCCGGGTCGATGTTCCGGTCTTCGGACGCATCGAGGTAGACCTGCCCCTCGGCCTCTTCGATGGCGAGGGTCCCCTCGTCGAGGTCGAAGGCGAGGCGCAGCGTATGCGCCCTGGTCACGGAGCGATGGAAGGCGAAGCGCGCTCCGGCCACGACGCGGGTGCAAGCGCTCTTCAGCTTGGTGCGGTGAATGGCGCCGATGCCATAGCTCACGCCGGACATGACCCCCGCGAGGAGCGTGATCACGATCAGAATCTCCACGAGCGTCATGGCGCCGAGGCGCCGACGCCGTGCGATCCTCGTCGGACGCCTGCGCGGGTTCATGGGAGCGGCGTTCACGGCGTGCTCACTCCGCGTCGTCCGGACCGGAGATGTCGTCCTCGGTGTCGAACTGCTCGTCCGGGCCGGCGCTCGTCACGAGGATGTCCGTTCCCTGGCACTCGATCCGGTACTCGTTGTTCCAGGGGTCCACGGCGCGCTTCGAGGAGTCGAGGTAGCCCTCCTCCTGAAGCTCCGTGCCGGTCTGGGGGCACTCGTTGTTGTCCATGTAGTAGAGCTGCACGGCGCTCCGCATGGACTGACCGTCCGTGGCCGCCTGGCGCAGGTTCGCCTTCTGGAATTGAGGCAGCACCGCGACACCCACGGCCGTGGCGATGAGGGCCATGATGATCACGACGATCATGATCTCGACGAGGGTCATGCCTTCCGTGCGGAGAGCACGGCGGCCCTTCGCGAGGCGGAGGCGGGTGAGCTGGGCGCGGGTCATGGAGGTCACCTTCAGTAGATGTTGTCGTCGACGAGGAGCGAGCCGCTCGGGCCCAGGCTGAGCACGGCGACCTCGTCGGGGTCGGTCCGGCTCGGACATTCCACATGGAGCTCGCGGCCCCAGGCGTCCGTGGGGACCTCCTGGAGGTAGCGAACGCGCGAGCGCGGCGGGTGCACGAGCTCGTTTGCCGAGGCCGGGCAGCGACCCACGCGGGACCGAAAGGTCTCGAGGGCCTGGCGCATCTCGGCCACGGCGCGGCGCGTGTCGTCGCGCTGATGCCGTGCGCGCGCGTTTCGGGCGAAGGCCAGAGCCACGACGAGCAAGACGGCCGAGGCGAGGGCGATCTTCCAGCGCGGCCCCGCCAGGAGCGAACGAAGTCCGCCGCGCTGCTCCCAGGGCAGGCGGAGGCTGCTGCTTCGGCGCCGGGGCCGCTTCTTGCGCTTGGTCGCCACGGCTCAGCCCACGAACTCGTTGATCTGGAGGAGGGGCATGAGGATGGAGAAGGCGATGGCGCCGCTCGCGCCGCCCATGATCACGATGATCAGCGGCTCGAGGATGCTCGTCATGGCGGCCACGCGGACCTCGACCTGCTGGTCGTAGGCCCGGGCGACGTGCTCGAGCATCTCTTCGAGCTGCCCGGAGCGCTCACCGATGGCGATCATATGCGTGACGATGGGCGGGAAGCGCCCGCTCGCCTTCAGCGGCTTGGAGATGCCCTCGCCTTCACGAATGCTCGTTCGGGCCTCGTCCATCACGCGCATGAGCTCCGTGTTGCCGAGCACGTTGCCGGTGATCTCCATGGCCTTGAGCACGGGCACGCCGCTCTTCAGCAGCGTGGCGAGCGTGCGCGCGAAGCGGCTCACGGCGACCATCAAGAGCAGCTGGCCGACGAGGGGAACGCCAAGCACGAAGAGGTCCCACCGCTTCGTGCCCTCTTCCGTGGCCTTCCAGCGGCGGAAGCCGACCACGCCGCCCACGGTGAGGATCAGCAGCAGCCACCAGTAGCCGGTGACCGTGTCGCTCGCCCAGATCAGCACCTCCGTGTACCAGGGCAGGCCCTGGTCGAAGTCCTCGAAGATGGCCGTCACCTTGGGGACGACGACGGTCATCATCACCAGGATGATCCCGAAGCTCATCAGGATCATGAAGGCCGGGTAGGCAAGGGCGCTCGAGACCTTCCCCTTGAGCTTGGCCTGCGCGTCGAGGAACTCGGCCAGCCGGTCGAGGACCACCTCGAGCGTGCCCGAGGCTTCGCCGGCCGCGACCATGCTCACGTAGAGGTTCTGGAAGTACTTGGGGTGCGCCCGGAGCGCGTCGGCGAAGCTCGTGCCCTCGTTGACCTTGTCCCGCGCGTCCGTGAAGGCGGCCTTGAGCTCCGGCTGCTCGAGCTGGTCGATGAGCGCCGTGAGCGCCTCCACGAGGGGAATGCCGCTCCTCAGCAGCACGGCGAGCTGCTGCGTCGAGACGGCGATGTCGAGCGTCGACACGCGCCGGAGCATCTTCTTGAAGTCGATCTCCCGGGCGTTCTTCTTCTCGGCCTCGGCGGCCTCGAGGCACTCGGTGACGAAGACGCCATCGCGCTTGAGCACGGTCTTCAGCGCCTTGGGGCTGTCCGCGTCGCGGAGCCCCTTGACGGACTTGCCGGAGGCGTTGATGCCTCGATAGGCGTAGACGGCCATGGCTACTCCGCCGCCTCGCCTTCCGTGTCGATCTCGATGGCCTGGGTCGCGGCGAGCACCTCTTCGACGCTGGTGACGCCGGCGATGACCTGGCGGGCACCGTCCTCCCGGAGCACGCGCATGCCCTGGCCGCGCGCGACCTTCTGAATGGTCTTGGCGTCGCTGCCGTCGAGGATGGCGCGGCGCACGGCGTCGTCGACGAGCATGAGCTCGAAGATGCCGAGGCGACCCTTGTAGCCGGTCTGGTTGCAGGCCTCGCAGCCCACGGGCTTGTAGAAGGTCGGCATGGCGCCGGCCTCGGCCGTGAAGTTCCCGCTCGGGTCTTCGCCGTAGGCGGGGTTGGCCTTGGGCGCGAGGCTCGGGAGGGCCGGCGGCGGCTCGCTCTTGCCCAGCACGGTCGTCGCCGCGGCCTTTCGGAGGTCGCTCAGCGTCTCCGCGAGGTGCTCCGTCTCGAGGCCGAGCTCGATGAGGTCCTCCATGGTGGCCGTGTAGGGCTGGCGACACAGCGGGCAGAGCCGGCGCACGAGGCGCTGGGCAAGCACGCCGAGCACCGTCGAGCTGATCTGGAAGGGCTGCACCTTCATGTCGACGAGGCGCGTGATGGCGCCTGGCGCGTCGTTCGTGTGCAGCGTGGAGAGGACCAGGTGGCCCGTGAGCGACGCCTGAATGGCCAGCTCCGCGGTCTCGTGGTCGCGGATCTCACCGACCATGATCACGTCCGGGTCCTGGCGCAGGAAGCTTCGAAGCGCGGCGGCGAAGGTGAGGCCGATCTTGGCGTGCACCTGAAGCTGGCCGATGCCCCGGAGCTCGTACTCGACGGGATCTTCGGCCGTCAGGATGTTCTGGTCCGGCGTGTTGATGCGGTTCAGGGACCCGTAGAGCGTGGTGGTCTTTCCCGAGCCCGTGGGGCCCGTGACCAGCAGGATGCCGTTCGGCCGCTCGACGAGCTGGGACCAGATGTTGAGCTCCCGGCGCGCGAAGCCGAGGTCCATCAGATCGAGCTCGATGTTGGCCTTGTCGAGGAGGCGCATGACCACGCGCTCGCCCTTGGCCGTGGGAATCGTGGAGACACGAACGTCGACGACCTTGCCGCGGATCTTCTTGGTGATGCGTCCGTCCTGCGGGAGGCGCTTTTCCGCGATGTTGAGGCCCGCCTCGATCTTGATGCGGGCCACGATGCTCTGGAGCGCGCCCTTCGGCGCCGTCTTCCGCTGCACGAGGCGACCGTCGATGCGGTAGCGGACCACCACGTTGTCGTCCGTGGGCTCGACGTGAATGTCCGACGCGCGCTCTTGCTGCGCGGTGTAGAAGAGGTTGTTGACGAAGCGAATGACCGGCGCCTCGTCCGTCGCGTCGAGGAGGTCCTCGAGCTCGTCCGTCTCCTCCTCCTCCTTGTCGCCGAGGTCCGCCGCCTCCTTGCGCTCGTAGACGCGGTTGATGAGGTCGTCGATGGCCTCGCTTGTGGAGGCGACGGGCACCACCGGGCGCCCGAGGCGCGCGCGCAGATCGTCGAGGCTGAAGGGATCGAGGGGGTCCGCCACGGCCACGACGACCTGCCCGGCCTCTTCGCGGAGGGGCAAAAGATGATGTTGGCGCGCGAAGCCGATGGGCACCTCTTCGAGGAGCGTCTCCGGGATGTCCTGGTCGAGCTTCGCCTCGAAGGGCATGCCCATCTCGTCGGCGAGGGCTTTGACGACGTCCTCTTCCTCGGCGGCGCCGGTGCGCACGAGCACGTCGGCGATCTGAAGCCCGCGCTCCTCCGCCGTGCTCATCAGCTCGGCGAGCTTGTCCCGGTCCACGATGCCGTGGCGGACGAGGATCTCCCCGACGTAGGCCTGCTCGCCTTCCATGACGGCTACTCCCGCCGCTCCCGGCCCGGGCGCGTGAGGCCCTCGGCCTTTCGGTCGCGTTCCACCGCGGGCTCGTTCTGCGGCGCGGCCTCGGCCGGCGCGGGCGTCTCGGGAACGATGACCGCCGGCCCTTCGTCGCCCTCGGGCCCGATGATCAGGTCGCCGTCGTCGCCGCTCAGACCGCCCACGGGCGGCCGTGCCCGGTGCTCCGGCGGCTCGGCGTCGAGGGCCGCGGCGGCCAGCTCGGCCTCCACGTCCTGGTCGTCGAGCTCGTTGATGATCTCGCCGACGAGGCCGCGCGTGCGCGAGTAGTCCGTGGGCGGGTCGTAGTCCTGGTCCCCGAAGACGAAGTAGCGGTCCAAAAACTCCTGCCGCTCGCGCATCTTCCGCTCGTAGATGGCGCGCAGGTCGTTCGGGTCGCGAATGATGTAGGGCGTCAGAAAGAGCAGCAGGTTCGACTTCTGCCGCTGCGTGCTGGTGCGGCGGAAGAGCGCCCCGATGAGCGGGATGTCGCCCAGCACGGGCACCTTGCTCTCGCTCACGTTCGTCGCGTCGCGGACGAGGCCGCCGATGACGATGGTCTGCTGGTCGCGGACCATCACCTCGGTCTTGGCCGTGCGCCGGTTGATGGGCACCACGCCGAGCTCGCCCTGGGCCGCGCCGACCTCGCTGATCTCCTCTTCGACCTCGAGGCGAATCTCGTCGACGTCGTTGATGTGTGGCGTGATGCGGATGATCGTGCCGACGTCCTGGCGCTGCACGCCGCCGAAGCCGCCCGCGAGGCCACCGAGTGCGCCGAGGCCACCGGCGGCGGCACCGCCCTGCTGGCCACCGAGCAGGCCGCCGAGGCCGCCGAGGCCACCGAGGCCGCCCGCGATGCCCGACTGCTGCAGGGGCACGTTCTGACCGACGTTGATCTCCGCCTGGACGTTGTCCATGGCCATGATGTGCGGCGTCGAGAGCACGTTGGCGTCGCCGCTCTGCTCGAGGGCGTTGAGCACCACGCCGAAGCTCGGGATCGACAGGCCGACCTGGTTGAGCGCGCCTTCGATCTCCCGGCCGCGAATGCCGACGGCGAAGCCCTCGAGGAGGTTCTGGTCCACGGGGAAGGCCAGGCTGTTCTGGGCGCCGAAGCCGAAGAGGCTGATGGAGCCCTCCTGCGCCAGATCCGGCGCGCCGCCGTGGAAGTTGAAGCCGAGCTGCTGGGAGCGGTCGACGCTGAGCTCCATCACCACGGCCTCGATGAAGACCTGGCGCCGCGGCTGGTCCAGGCGTTCGATGATGCGCCGGAGCTCGGCGTAGTCGTGGAGCGAGCTCGTGATGACGAGCGCGTTCGAGGGCGTATGCGTCGTCACGCGCACGGAGCCTTCGAAGATGTCGAGGCCGCCGGCACCGGCGGCGGCAGGCGCGGCCGCGGGACGTCGCGCTCCGGCCGCGGCTCGGCTTCCGCCCCCGGAGCCGCCGCCGATGAGCGCCGTGAGCGTCGACGAGATCTCCTCGGCGTCGCCGTTCTGCACGTAGTGCACGTGAATGCGGCCCTGGCCATCGAGGGGCGTGTCGAGGGCCCGGATGAGCTCGAGGATGCGGAGGTAGGCGCGCTCCGTCGCCAGGATGATGAGCGAGTTGGTGCGCTCGTCCGCGATGATGTTGGTGATGCGCGACTCGCCGCGCCGGGCGCCGATGGTCGTGGGGCCGGCGCTGGCCGCGGCCATGGCGGCAGCGGCGCTCGTGGCGCGCCGGGGTGTGGCCCGGGCTCGGGCCATGGCGGCCGTCCCCGTCGTCGACGTGGTCGTCGAGCTCGGGAAGATCTCCTGGAGCCGCTCAGCGATCTCCGAGACGTCCGCGTAGTTGATGGGCTCGATCCAAATCTGCTCGCCCGTGCGCGGCACGTCGATGGCTTCGACCACGCGGAGCATGCGGCGGATCTGCGTGCCCGTGTCCGTGAGGATCAGCGTGTTCGTCGGCGCGTAGGCCGTCACGTTCCCGGCCTGGGATTTGAAGCGCGCCAGCAGCGTGGCCACGTCCTCGGCGCCCACGTTCTCGAGGCGATGGAGCCGCGTCATGAAGCGGTCCTGGCGCGGCGTGAGGCCGCTGCCGTCGTTGAGCGGGATCGGCTGGTTCTCGATGCCGCTCGTCTCCATGATCTTCAGGTAGCGGCCCGCCGGGACGACGGTCATGCCGTTGACCTCGAGGATGGAGAGGAAGGCGTTGTAGGCCTCGCTGACGCTGACCTTCGTGGGCGCGAAGACCGTCGCCTTGATGCTCCGGAGCTTGCCCGGGAGGATGAAGCGCTTGCCCGTCAGCGTGCTCACGAGGCGCACGAGATCCGGCAGGTCCGCGTCCTCCAGGTTGAAGGTGACGCGCGTGCGCGGCGAGACGGGCTCGAAGTCCGTGCCGGTCTCGAAGGGCGCAAGGGCGTCGCCTTCGCCTTCACCGCTCGCGTCGGCGGGCGTGCCCGGCGTGCGGACGCGGACGTTCGGGCGCTGAGGCTGCGCGGCGGCGTCGGCGGCGAGGCTGAGCGAGCCGGCCATGAAGGCGGCCGCGAGGCCGAGGAGCGGGAGGGCGTAGCGGAGTCTCACGAAGCGCTCACTGAATGTTGTAGTCGATGGTCATCGCCTGCCCGCGGCGGACGACGCTCAAGGTGAGGTGGTCGGCTTCGCGCAGCCGGGCGTAGGCCTCGAGGGCGCTGTCCGGGCTGCTCATGTCGTAGCCGTTGATGGTGCGAAGCATGTCGCCGTTCTGGACGCCGAGGCGCCCGAGCAGGCTGCTCCGGCGGATGCCGTACATCTTCACGCCGACCACGCGGCCGTTCTCCTCGTGCGGGATGATGCGCGCGGTGCGCATCAGCTCGGCCTGGTTGGTGAGGATCTGGTCGACGAGGCCCCGCTGAATGTTGAACTGCGTGTCGCTCACGCGGCTGATGCCGGCCTCGAGGTCGTCGTTGGAGATGGCGCCTTCACGTCGGGCCCGGCGCGCGCCGGCGGCCGCTGGCTGCGGCGGCGGCGTGGGCCGCGGCGGCGTGGCCGCCGGCGCCTCCTCGCCGAACATGGCGATGTAGCAGAGGCCCGTGGGCCCCGCGCGGAGGTACACCTTCTTGGCGCCGACGAAGGCGACTTCCTTTTCGTCGATGCTCTGGCCGGTGCGGTAGAGGCGCGCCGTGCCGGCGTTGCCGATGATGGCGGCGAAGGACCAGGCGTCGTTCGCCGGATGCACCACGGACGCGACGAGGCGAATGCTGCCTTCGCAGGGAGTCGGCTCGCCGTTCTGCAGCGGCACGCAGTCGCCGTTTTCGTCGCGCTGCTGGCCCTCGGGGCATTCCTCGTCGTCCGTCACCACGACCGGCGCCGTGCAGAACTGGCCCTGCTCGCTGTCGAAGATGTTCCGCTCGCAGATGCCGTTGATGCTCTTCTGCTCCCGGCGCGGCGGCGGCGCCTGGCTCTCGTTCGTGGCGAAGCTGCGGTCGACGGAGAGCACCGAGGCGGCCACGAGGCGCGTCGTCCCCTGGGCGAGGAAGAACGCCGTGGCCGCCAGCGTGGCGAGCACGAGGAGCACGGTGGCGCGTTTGGAACGAGAGGTCGGCACGTCAGTGGGTGGAGGGCGGTGGGGGGAGGCTGCGTTTGGCGGAAGGGAACGCGGCGGAACGGAACGCGGCGGGCAGGTCGCCGAGCCGCGCGTCATGGAGCGCAGAGCAACGCCCGTGCCTAGCGGACCGTGAACGGGGCTTCCAGTTGAAATCGCTCATGAAAATGGAGCTTCGTGCCGGGCTCGGGCTCCACCCCGGGCGGGCCCGGCGACAAGATGGCGCCGCCGCCCAGGAGGTGGCGCGCGGCCGTGACAAGTTGGCATCGAGGGCCCCGGCGAGGAGGCCAAAACGCCCGTATTGCTGCGTCATGGGCTCGGGACGCCCTTGCCGTCGCGCTCGGCG
>JBCCAW010000275.1:0-7757 GCA_039814655.1 Myxococcota bacterium
AACTGGCCAGTGTTTTCTGCATTAATACGGAAATAGGTGCTCAGCTCCATGGGGCAGCGGACGCCCTTCGGGATGTAGACGAAGGAGCCGTCGCTGAAGACCGCGCTGTTGAGCGTGGCGAAGTAGTTGTCCGAGTAGGGCACCACGGTGCCGAGGTACTTCTGGATGAGTTCCGGGTGCTCCTCGACGGCTTCCGAGATGCTCATGAAGAGCACGCCGGCCTCGGCGAGGCGCTCAGTGTAGCTCGTGTGCACGCTGACCGAGTCGAAGACCACGTCGACGGCCACGCCGGCGAGCACCTCGCGCTCGTGCATGGGGATGCCGAGCTTCTCGTAGGTCTCGAGGAGCTTGGGGTCGACCTCGTCGAGGCTCTTCGGCCGGTCCGCGTCGGAGATCGGCGCCGCGTAGTAGCTGTAGGCCTGGTAGTCGATGTCCGGGTAATCGACGTTGGCCCAGCGCGGCTCCTTCATGCGGAGCCAGTGGCGGAAGGACTTCAGGCGCCACGCGAGGAGCCACTCGGGCTCGTTCTTCTTGGCGCTGATGAAGCGAACGATGTCCTCGTTCAGCCCCGGCGGCGCGTACTCCTGCTCGATGTCCGTGACGAAGCCGGCGTCGTAGCGGCGCTTGAGGACCTCGTCGATTTCCTGGGTCGCGGTAGCCATGGCGTGCTTTCTCGGTTCAGTGGCTGCGTAGCCGCGCGTTGGCGTCGGCGGCGCTGAGCGAAAGGGTGATGAGCGGTGCCCCGGCGCGGTGCGCCATGTCGTCGAGGGAGATGGCCTCGAGAGCCGTCTGCACGGCGGCGTTGATGCGCTGCCAGTTCCCGCGCACGCCGCAGTGCTCCTCGTGGGAGCACCCGTCGTCCACGGTCTCGTCGGTGCATTCGGTCACGGCGATGGGCCCCTCGAGGGCCGTGATGACCTGCGCGATGCTGATGTCCGCCGGCGCCGCCGAGAGCGCGTAGCCGCCCCGGGCGCCGCGCGTGCTGGTGACGATGCCGCCCTTCGTGAGCGCCTTGAGCACCTTGGCGGCGGTCGGTTGCGGCACGGCCGTCTCCTCCGCCAGCTCCCGGACGGACCGCGGCCCCTCGAGCGTCGCCAGATGCGAGGCGAGCACGACGCCGTAGTCCGTGAGCTTGGAGATGCGAAGCATTTCGGCGGGTTGGCCAGAAAGAGGACCGGCCAGGTCCGCTTTCTAGAGTGCCTGCACGTCGCCGTCAATCGGTACCGCCGTCGATTGCGCCGCCGTCGATTGCGCCGCCATCAAGCGGGCAGCGCTTCGGCGGGTAGCCCCTGGCCGGCGCCGGCGGTCTCAGACCCTCAGGAGCCCGGGCAGCGGGGCCGCGCAGCTCGCGTCGTAGGCGGCGCGGTCGTAGTTGGCGAAGCCCTGGAGCGGCGCCGAGCCCGAGAAGGCCTGCCGCCCCTCCACCTGCCAGGCCTCCCGCGGCGCGTCGAAGGCGTCGAGGTAGGTCGTATGCCACTGGAGGAAATTGGCCCCGGCGCGCCGGCCCTCGTGGGCCAGGATTTCGTCTTCGTCCCGGAGTACGCGCGCGCTCCGGTCCCGGAAGTCGTAGTAGCGGCCCGTGGTGAAGCGTCCGCCGGCGCTGCCGGCGGTGAGGATGGGCAGCGAGTCGCCCTGATGCGTCTCCGGGCCGGACTCCTGCGCCCACCAGACGAGCGTGTGGTCGAGCATGGTGCCCTCGCCTTCGGGCACCGCGTCCAGGCGGCTGACCAGGTCGAGAAACGCCTGCGCGAAGAAGCGCTGCGCCCCATCGCGGAGCAGGCCGCCGAGGCGCGTCGCGTGCGCCGCGTCGTCCCGGCTGACCGCGGCGTGGGCCACCTCGTGGTAGCCGCCGTCCGTCTCCATCGCGTAGGTGAAGGGATCGTCCGTGCGGAGCACGGCGATGCGGCTCGAGTCGCAGAGGAATCCGGCCAGCACGATGCCGTTCACGTTGCGGTAGTTCAGGTGGTTGTAGGGCGAAGGCGCCATGGCCGGCGCGTAGTCGTCCCGTTCCCGGACGCTGCTGCAGCGCGGGTGCACGGTGCCCGCGGCGGCCTCGCGGAGCTCGTTCAACTGGTCCATGTAGAGCGCCAGGCGCGCCCGGTCTTCGCTGCCGAGGCGCTGGCTCGGCCCGAAGGCGCCGCTTTCGACGCGCCGGTAGCTCTCGAGCACGGCGTCCACGGGGCCGATGTCGCCCGCGGCCTCCCGCGCGTCGACGAACACACCGTCGAAGATGGTCTGCGTACCCACCTCCGCGGCCGTCTGCACGCCGGCTTCCGGTCGGCTCGGGTCCACGAGTTCGATGCTCAGGCCCCGGTTGGCGAAGAGCATGAGCCGCCGTCGCGGCACGGCATCGTAGAGGGAGGTCCGGGCGAGCACCTGGTCCGCGGTCTCCCGGTCCGGCGCCCCATCGGACGACTCGCTCGAGAGCAGCCCGTAGTTGCCCAAATGGTGCCGGCAGTGGCCGTAGTAGAAGGGCACGTCGAGGCCGCGGATGAGGTTCATCTTGCCGAGGAGGCCCTCGGTGAAGCGGTCCGCGGGGCCCCGGAGAATGTCCGATACGATGCGCTCGCCGCCTTCTACCCGCGAGGTAAGGGGGCCGACGTGGGCGTCATGAAGCGGGTGCGGGAGGACCTCGCTCGCCGCGCTCTCCGGCGGGTGCATGTGCCGGTTCCAGAGGCCGCCGTTGCGCGTGGTGATGACCACCATGCGCCGCGGCGGGGCGACGGCCTGGGCTCGGGCCCGGGAAGGGCGTGGCAGCAGGCTCGGGAGTGCCGGCAGCGCCAGCGCGGCGCCACCTCCCAGCAGCATCCAGCGCCGTCCGATCTTGCGAATCGTCATGGTACGTCCGCCGCGGCGAACGACCCGCGGCCCTGGGAACGTTACACCGGTCGCTGGTCCCGCGTCTCCCACGAGCGCACACTCGGGCCGTGGCGCCCGTCTACATGGACCACCACGCGACGACGCCCGTCGACCCGCGCGTGGCCCAGGCCATGCTCCCCTTCTTCACGGAGCATTTCGGCAACGCCGCCAGCCGCAGCCACGCCTTCGGTCGCGTGGCGCGCGACGCCGTGGAGCAGGCCCGACGTGAGGTCGCGGCGCTGGTGCAGGCGCGGCCGGAGGACGTCGTCTTCACGAGCGGCGCCACGGAGGCGGACAACCTGGCCCTCAAGGGCACGGTGCCCCTCGTCCGCGAGCGGAGCGGCGCCCGGCGCCTCGTGGTCCCTCGCACCGAGCACAAAGCGGTGGTCGACTCAGCCCGGCGCCTGGAGCGCCAAGGCTTCGAGGTCAGCTGGCTCGATGGCGAGGCCGACGGCCGCGTGAGCCCGGAGGCCGTCGCCGCGGCGTTGCGTGCCGGGGCCCCGGTGGCGCTCGTGAGCGTGATGCTCTGCAACAACGAAGTCGGCGCC
Source organism: Myxococcota bacterium (assembly GCA_039814655.1). Taxonomy (GTDB): domain Bacteria; phylum Myxococcota_A; class Polyangia; order Polyangiales; family Houyiibacteriaceae; genus CALCTH01. The sequence continues at coordinate 3,408 of JBCCAW010000275.1, forward strand.
GTCAACGACGTCCAGGCCATCGGCGCGCTCTGCCGCGAGCGCGGCGTGCTCTTTCATTGCGACGCGACGCAGGGCCTCGGCTACGTGCCCTTCGAGGCCGCCTGGGCCGACCTGGTCAGCCTCTCGGCGCACAAGCTCTACGGGCCCAAGGGAGCCGGCGCGCTCGTCGTGCCGAAGCGCGCCGGTCGCCGGACGCCGGTCGTCGCCGAGCTCGACGGCGGGGGGCACGAGCGGGGCATGCGCTCCGGTACGCTGGCCGTGCCGCTCCTCGTGGGCTTCGGCGCCGCGGCGCGCCTCCAGTCCGAGGAGGGGCCCGCGGAGGCGACGCGCCTCGCCGCGCTCCGGGACGAGCTCGCGGCGCGGCTCCTGGCCACCGAGGCGACGCGGCTCTTCGGCCCCGCGCTCGGTCCCGCGCGGCATCCGGGCAACCTCAACCTCGCCTTCGACGCGGTGCGGAGCGAGGCCTTGATGCTCGCGCTCGACGACGTGGTCGCCGTCTCGAGCGGCGCCGCGTGTTCGTCGGCGAGCGTGGAGCCCAGCTACGTGCTCCGGGCCATGGGCGTGGACCGGGAGCGCGCGGCGGGCTCGCTACGCTTCGGCCTCGGGCGTCACACCACGGCCGCGGAGGTCTCGCGCGTCGCGGACGCCGTCGCCGCGGCCGTTGCCGACCTGCGCGCCCGGTCGCCGGAGTGGCGCCTTCGCGGCGAGGCCCTCGATTGGTAGAGGTCACGCTCTTGGAGCGGCCGCGTCCAAGCGCTAGGTACCTCCCATGCCTCTTCCAATGGCCACGCCCGAGCTCGCCCTCGCCGAGGCGCCGCTGAGCGCCGAGGCGCCTCGCATCACGGTTACGCCCAAGGCCGCCGCCATGGGCAAAAGGCAGCTCGCGGACTGGTCCGCGGAGGTCGAGGGCCCCGTGTATGGGCTCCGTCTCGGCGTGAAGGGCGGCGGCTGCAGCGGCTACTACTACGTCTACGAAGTCGCCACGAAGGTCCGAAAGAAGGACCAGGTGTGGGATTTCGAGGGCCTCCGCGTCGTCATCGACCCGCGCAGCCTCGCGCTCCTCGAGGGCGGCGTGCTCGAGTGGGAGCAGCGCCTCATGGGCTACGGCTTCAAGTGGGAGAACCCCAACGCCGCCGGCGACTGCGGCTGCGGCTCGAGCTTCAACGTCTGACGTCCCGTGGACGACCTGGCCGTCACCTCCCGGTTGGTCATCCCGGCGAGCGACCTGAGCTGGACGGCCGTGCGCTCGTCGGGCCCTGGCGGGCAGAACGTGAACAAGGTCGCCACCAAGGTGGACCTTCGCTTCGACCTGCCGGGCTCGACCGTGCTCTCCGCGCCCGTCAAGCGCCGGCTGCGCGAGCTCGCGGGGCCGAGCCGCCTCGACGCGGAGGGGCGCATCGCCCTCCAGTCCGACGGCCAGCGCTCCCAGTCGGGCAACCTGGAGGCCGCGCGGACGCGGCTGCGTGCGCTCGTGCTGGAGGCGCTCACGCCTCCCAAGCGGCGCCGGCCGACGAAGCCGAGTCGCGGCGCCAAGCGCCGGCGCCTGGATGCGAAACGCCGGCAGAGCGACAAAAAGCGCGCGCGGCGCCCGGTTCGCGACGACTAAGCGCGGACGCAGGGCACGAGCCGAGCTAGCCCAAAGAGGCCAGGCTCAGCGCGGGTCGCGCATGGTCTGGGGCTCGAGGCCGCGCTCGCGAATGCCGGAGGCATCGGGACCGAGCACGTCGTCGCGGGTGGCCTCGATGGCTTCGAGGAGCGTGGCGGCCGGGAGGGGCCAGCGAGGGGTCTTGGGCGTGGGCGGCGACGATGGGGTGCGCGCGGCCGCGGAAGGGGCCTCGTAGGCCTCGGTGGCGTAGGCGGCGGGTGACCGCTCGTTGCGCAGCTGGGGCATGGAGGAGACCAACGGCAGACCCTCCCAAAACATGAGGGTCCCGCCGATGCCTGGGGCGCTCAGGGGGAATGCGCGTCGAGGTCCACGTCCGTAGGCTCGTCGTCGCTCGGCTCCGTGTCGTCCTCCCAGCCGGCGCCCGGCCCCGCCGCCTCGTGCCATTGCGTGTCTTCGCGGCGGACGGGCCGGAGCGGTACGCTCGGGTGGGCCCGGCGAATCCACGGCCGAGCCGCGGCCGCCGCTGCCGGCGGGCCGGGGAGCGCGTCCTCGTCGAGCAGGTCCAGATCGAGCACCAGCGCTGCCGCGTTGTCGTCGCCAGCTTCGGCTCCGGCCACCTCGAAGAGGAGGCGCACGAGCGCCTCCGGGCGCATGGCCTGCTCGAGGGCCGCGGCGAGCTGCTCCTCGTCGAGGAGCGCGTTCAACCCGTCCGAACACAGCAGGAAGCGGTCCCCGGAGGCCAGCGCGTGGCTGCGAAGCGTGACGCGCAGGTCGCCGGCCATGCCGACGGCGCGCGTCAAGGTGCCCGGCGCCGCGTCGAGGGGCGCGCTCGGCGCCGCCTCGAGCACCTCCCGCGCGAGCGTATGGTCGTCCGTGAGCGCTTCGAGGTGTCTCCCCCGGCGCCGGTAGGCGCGGCAGTTGCCGACGTGGGCGACGTGAACGAAGCCTCGCTCCGGCTCCAGGTAGAGCGCCACGAGCGTGGCGCCGAGGGGCCTCGCGTCCGTGTGGAGTCCTTGAACCTCCCGGTGTGCCGCGTGCACGGCGCGGGAGAGGCGCCGCGCCCCCGCCGCCAGTCCCAGCGCGTCGAAGGCCGGTGCCTCCGCATGCGCGGCAGCGTCTGCGGTGAACGACGCGACGAGCGTCGCGATGGCCAGCTGGCTCGCCTCGCGCCCTGCGCCGGACGCGCCGGAGCCGTCGGCGACGGCGAAGAGGCCGAGCCCCGGCGCTACGAGCACGGCGTCGTCGTCGTGTTCCCGGCGGCCCCGACGGGTCTCTCCGTGGCCGCGGAAGGGAGGGGCGATGGGCTGCATGCTTCGGGGAGCGTACGACAGGCGCCCATTGAAGCTGACGCGGCCTGCCAGCGTCTCACCGACCGTGTCGCGTGCACGTGACGAAACCTGCGCCGGGGGAACGCCGGTGCTAGGAACCACCATGCCGACCCGGGCCGCGATTGCTGGGGCCATCGTCCTGCTCGCTCTCGCTGCCCCGACGGCAAACCCCGCGGTCCGGGCGCAGGTCGACTCGGCGCTTTCCGCCACGGACCGCGCTCGGCTGGCGCGCGGCGAGACCGTCGCGCGCCCGGTGGAAGAGCGCCGGGGCCCCTTCCGGCTCATGGGCGGCACCAGCTTTCAGGTCATCGACCTGCCGCCGGAGGCCGTGTGGCAGGCCCTGAACGACCACCCGAGCCGCCTCCGGCACATGCTCCCGCAGGTGCGCCGTGCCCGGCAGGTCGAGAGCCAGGGCGCCGTGCGCGTGCTGCGCTTCGAGCATCACGTGGGCGTCGTGGAGGCGTCCTACGCGCTCCGCTTCGAGTACTACCCGTCGCAAAAGACGCTGCTCTTCCGCCTCGACGACGCGCGGGACAACGACCTGCGGGCGGCCTGGGGCTACCTGCGTCTCCGGCCTTGGGGCGATGGCACGCAGACCCTCGTCTCCTTCGGCGCCATGGTGGACATCGGCGACGGGCTCATCACGGGCGTGGTGCGACCCACCGTGCATGAGTGGGTCCTGAAGATCCCGCTCACGCTCAAGTGGTACGTCGAGGGCCGGGGTCGCCAGCGCTATGCGCGTCTCTGAGCTGCCCCGCGTTGCGCTCTTGGTACTGCCGATGGCCTGCGCCGGGAGCGGCGCCACCCCGCTCGACGTGTTTCTCGTGGGAGCCGAGGGACGCACCCCGCTCGCGGACCGGAGCGGGACGCTGGTCTTCGAGGTGCGCCAGGCCGGCGTCGACGCCCCGGAGCGGCTGAGCGTGCCCGTCCGCGAGGGCGCCTTCGCCCTCGACCTGCGGCTCCCGAACCTCAGCCAGGGCCTCGCCGTGCGCGCGCGCTTCGACGGGAGCGAGGGCGAGGCGCTCGCCGGCGCGCTGCCGGCCTTCGTGCCCTTGGAGGCGGCCTTCGGTGCCCGGCTCGCGCTCCTTCCCGCGGGACGCTGCAGCGTGCTGGAGTTCGCGCGTCCAGGCTCCTTGCCGGCGGGCTTCGCCCTCCTGCGCTTCGGGACCTTTGCCCTCGCGGCGGGGGGACGGGACGGCCGCGGAGAGGCGACGGAGGGTGCCGCGAGTCTCGACCTGCTCCAGCTCGCCTTCGCGGCGTCGCCGCTCGCGCTGGAGATGCTCGGCGAGGCCCGCGGGGCCCGCGAGCCCGGCTCTCCGAGCGCGGTGCTGGTGCCGCAGGACCTCAGTTTTCAGATCACCCCCAATACGGCCCGTTTTCAGGGACGCTACGTCATGCGCAATCCCGCCCAGGGAG
>JBCCAW010000012.1:0-26030 GCA_039814655.1 Myxococcota bacterium
AGCTTCTCTTTCAGCACGACCCGAAGGACGTGGTCACGCTGGAGCTCCTGGCCCGCGCGTTCCATCTTCTGGGCCAAACGCCGAAGACCATCAGCGTTTACAAGGAGATCGCCCGCATCCTCTACGAGCGTGGGGACCTCGAGGGACGGGCCCGGGTGCTCAAACGGATCCTCGAGCTCGAGCCCCGCGATGCGGAAGCACGGCAGGCGCTCGCCGCCTATGCGCCGAAGCCGGGTTCCGTTGCCACGCATCCCCCCGAGCGGTCGCAGAGCAAGCTGCCCGCCGTGCCGGCTGCCGCGGTGGTCCAGCGGCCGGTGGTCCAGCGGCCGGTGGTCCAGCGGCCGGATACCGAGGAGCCCGAGCTCACCATCGACGACTCCGAGGCCGTCATCCTCGAGGACGACGACAGCGCGATTCTGGAGGCCTCGGAATTCGCTTCCTCCGATGCCATTCCCATCGAGGAAGACGTGAGCCTGGTGGAGCTGGAGCCCGCGGGAAGTAGCCCCCCGGTGCCGCGTAGCGCACGGGCGCAGCCTCCCTCGCTGAGGCCCGTGGGGCCGAGCGGGGATCCCGGACCGAGCCGTGATGCCGGCCGGCCACGGCCACTCAGCCAGGCGAGGCGCACCGAAGGCTCCGCGCTGCGCCGGGACCCGGGGCGTCCCCGGCCCCTCGGGGAAAGCAGCGTGGGCCCGGCGCCGCGACCGGCGTCTCCCCCAGGCCGGCCGTCGACACGGCCTTTTCGGGTGCCGGCGCGCGATGCGGTGCGCCCCGGGGCCCCTCCGCGGGCCGCCCGCGCCCCCGCGAGCCGTCCCCCGCTGCCGTCACGCCGACCCAGCGATGCGCTCCCGGCGCCCTCCTCCCGCGCCCCCGGAGCGACACTGACGCCGCTCACCTCGAGCGTGCCCCCGGATGTGGCGCGGGAAGCGCTCATCGCCCGGTTGCTCACGGAGGTCGAGGTATTCGCCCGCTATGGACTCGGCGAGAAGGTCATCGCTCAGCTCGAGCAAGTGCTCGAGCTCGCGCCGGACAACGTGGAGGCGCGAGAAAAGCTAAAGGACGCCTACCTCGAAGCGGGGCGCCGAAGTCAGGCGGCAGGCGAGCTCCTCAAGCTCGCGTCGCTCTTCCCGGACAAGCCGCAGATCGCCCGGCTCTATCTCCATCAAGCGCGCGAGCTCGGCGACGACGGAACGCCGGAACCCGCGCCGCTCCCGGGGCCGGCGCCGGCCCTTCCCCCGGCGCCGGCGCTGCCGGACCTGGCGCCACCGGAACTGGAGTCGCTCGCGCCGGAGAGCGAGGACTCGCTCTTCTTCGTCGACGAGGAGGCCAGCGCCATCGAGCTCCCGGCGCGTGCGACCGCCGGGGACGTCTCGCTCGTCAGCGAGACCGACGCGCTCCTCGAGGAGCTCGATGGTCTGGCGCCCAGCTCCCTGTCCTCGCTTCCCTCGCCCTCGCTTCAGTCGCCCTCGCTTCCGTCGCCCTCGCTTCCGGTGGCGGAGCCCGACGCGACACCGGCCAAGGCCCCCTCGGTCACCGATTGGGCCCAGTCCGCGCGCCCTACGGCCGACGAGGTGCTGGCCCAGGGCTTCGACGAAGCGTCGAGCGCAGGCTGGGAGCCCGTCGACGGGGCGGACGCGGCAACGTGGTCCGCGGCCCCGGAGCCGGCCGAGGAGCCCTCACCGGCGGTGTTCGTCGAGCTGCCCACGACGGCGAGCGACGCGGCGCCGCCGGGCCCGACGCCGGCGGCCGAGCCGGGCCCAGAGATCCTCGAGGTCCTCGACGAGGTGGACTTCTTCATGGCTCAGCGTCTTTGGGACGCGGCCATGGCCGAGCTCGTCGACGCGCTCGCGGACCATCCCGGGCACCCGACGCTGCTCGCCCGGCAGCGGGAGGTCGCCGACGCGCGCATGGCCGCGCAGCTCGCGTCGGCGCCGCCCGCCGCGGCCGGGCGGGAAGAAGACGAGAGCTTTGCGCTCGCCGAGAAGCTCGCCGAAGAGCTCGACGAGGAGGGCGCGGAAGCCCTCGGGAGCGACGTCATCGACGTCGACGCCGTCTTCGCGCAGTTCAAGAAGGGCGTCGAGGAGCAGGTCGGCGCGGACGACACGGACACGCACTTCGACCTGGGCATCGCCTACAAGGAGATGGGCCTCTTCGCCGACGCGATCGCCGAGTTCGAGCTGGCCATGGCCAGCCCACGGCGCGAGTGCATGTGCCACACCATGGTGGGCCTCTGCTTCGTCGAGCAGGACGAGCTGGCCGAGGCCATCGGCCACTTCAAGAAAGGTCTCTACGCAGAGCAAAAGACCGAGCGCGAGGAGCTCGGCCTGTTCTACGAGCTCGGAAACGCCTACGAACGCCTCGGGGACGCGCAGGAGGCGCTCTACTATTTTCAGAAGGCGGCGCGCATGGAGCCGCCCTTCCGCGGGGTACGCGAGCGCGTGGAGAGGCTACGGGCCAGGCTGTCCTCGCCAGGAACGGAGGCCGCGCCACTGACGCTGGACGTCGACTCGGCCTTCGAAGACCTCCCGACGGACTTCGATTCGGAGTAGGCGCCCGGCCTACCACTCGTGGGGCGTGCCATCCCACTGGAGGAAGTGGCCCGCGTCCTCCGGAGTCAGTCGCTCGGCGACGTCGAGGATGCCCCGGACGGACTCCTCGGGCGTCAGCTCCGCCTTCTGCCCCCCCATCTCCGTCTTCACCCAGCCCGGGTTGATCTGCACGGAGACCACGCCCTGCTCGGCAAGATCGAAGGCCATGGCGCGCCCGACCATGTTGAGCGCGGCCTTGGAGGCGGCGTAGCCGTAGTTGCCGCCTGCGGTCTTGCCCGCGATGGAGCCAAGCCAGGACGAGATATTGACCACCCGGCCCCGTCCCGCGGCGAGGAGCGGGAGCAGGGCCTGGGTCACGAGCGCGGGGCCGAGGGCGTTGACGCGCATCATGGAGAGAAAGCCCTCGGGCTCGAGGCTCCCGAGGCGCACGTTGCCCTGCCCCTCGGGGACGGACCGGGAGTTGATCCCGGCGTTGTTGACCAGGAGGTGGAGCGCGCTCGTCGCCTCCGACGCCGCCCGCGCGCCCGCCGCCACGGAGCGCGGATTGCCGACGTCGAGGGTCAGCGGCACGAGCGCCTCGCCATGGGCCGGCGCGAGCGCCGCGAGCCCCTCGGAGCTCGCGGGCTTCCGCGCCGCCGCCAGGACGCGATACCCGCGGACCAGCAGCTCCTGTGCAAAAGCGAGTCCCAGACCGCGTCCGGCGCCGGTCACGAGGGCGGTGCGCTGCGCTTCGCTCATGCGGCTTCTTTACCGGACCCAGGGCCCCAAAAAAAGCGTGCAACTCGCTCGGCGCACGGTCCTTGACGACCGCGAGCAGATGACGCAGTTTCGCCAATCCCTGCGGGTGTAGCTCAGTTGGTAGAGCGCCAGCTTCCCAAGCTGGATGTCGCCGGTTCGAGTCCGGTCTCCCGCTCCAGTGATCCCGGGTGGTGAGGATCTCGGGTGGTGAGGCTCATCGCGGCGACGACTTGGCCGGGCCGGAACACGCGGCGGCCCTCTCCGTAGGCCAGGGCCGTGGGTATGACGCCGCGGTGCCGATCGCGCTCGCCTTCCGGCGCGACGCTCCGTTCGCCGCTCCACGACCGTCGCAGGTCGCAGGACGCACGCCGGCGCTCGCCCCAACCCACGGCGACGCAGAGGCGCACGGCGCCCGCCGGTGGAGGCCCACCGTCGAACTGCGCCGCATCGCCACGGTCCAGGTCCGCCGACGCGTCCTGGCCCTCCCCCGAACCACACGTCGAGTTCAAGAGTCTGCTTGCACGACCGTTTCCCCCAAAGGCGATGGTCGTGGAGAACGCGTCACGCGAACTGCGGCGGGCGCCGGGCTGGACCGTGGATGCGCGTAGCTGGCCGCTGCTACAGCTTGAGCTGCGCGACCCGCTGCGTGACGACATTCCCGCGTATGGGGCGGCCCTCGCGGCCGTGTGCGCCGCGCACAGCGGCCGCTTCGCCACCGTCACGCGACTCGACTTCGACCCGCGCAACTCACCCGCGGAAGCGCGCCGAGCCTTCGCCGAAAAGGTGGATGAAGCCTTCCAAGGCCGGGCTCTGGCCGAGGCCGTCGTGTCCCCCACACCCCTGCTCCGCGGCATCGTGACGGCGCACGGCTGGTTACGACGGTCGCCCGCCCCGCTCCGGGCCTTTCGCGACGCCGCCTCGGCGCGGCGTTGGGCCCTCGCGGCACTCGGGGAAGAGGGCCTCCTCAGCGGGCGCGGAGAACGCTAAGCTCCGCATGCGCGGGCACGTAGGGTCCGCGCCGCCGACGTGGGGACGCCGGCGAGAAAGGCCGGGGCAATGGACTTTCCGTGGGGCGTCATCATCATCTACGCCGGGCTCGTCACCTGGCTCGTCCTGTTCGTGCGTGCGCTGCGTCAGGGCGGAAAAGCGGCCTGGCGAGGCTTCGCCGCCTTCGGCATCGGCCTGCTGCTCTTTCTGAACGTCCGCTACTTCGTCGAGGGCATCCCCGCCTCCATCGCCTTCTTCATCGGCATCTACGACGTGCTCATCAACCTCGGCGTCCCGCCGGAGGGCGCCGTGGCCATCGCCGGCTGCCAAACGCCGGACTGCAGCGTGTGGGGCGAGCGCTTCGCCTTTCATCCCGAGTGGGGCGTAGCCTTTCACGCGCGATTCCTCGAAGGGCCGGAGCTGCGACGAAACCTGCTCCACGGGCACATCTTCTTCAACAGCGTCGCCTTCGTGCTCATGCACGTGCAGCTCCACTGGCCCGGCATCGGCGCCCGCCGCCGGCTCCACAAGCACCTGGGCCGCGTCACCTTCGCGGCGGTCAGCCTGGGCGTCGTCTGCGCCTGCTGGCTCGCGTCCGAACATCACAATGTCGATGCCTACGGCGGGAGCCTCTCGGCTTACGGCTTCTACTTCATGAGCGCCTGCGTGATGGTCCCGGCGATCTTCAGCGCCGTGACCATCCGCCGCGGTGACCTCGCCGCGCACCGCGTGTGGACCTTCCGCTTCGCCGGCGCCATGTGGGGCTCCTTCTGGCTTTTCCGGGTAATGCTCTTCGTGCTCGACCCGCTGCTGCGGGACGTTCGCGCGGCGGCGATCCTCGCGTGCATCTGGCTCTCGGCGCCGCTTGGAATCGTCATCGCCGAGGCCTTCCGTCACGCCCGCGAGCGAGCCCGGGACGCGCCGGACTCCGCGGCGCTGCCCCTGGCCGCGGAATAGCGCCCCCTCAGGAAATCGCCCGGCGGCCGATGGGACCGCATACTGCACGTCATGCTCGTCGACCTCGCCTGGCGCACCGCCTACCGCACCGCCTACGCCGGCATGCGTGTGTACTGGCGCGTGCGTCAGCCGGAGACGCACGGGGCCCTCGTCGCCATCTGGCACGAAGGGTCCGTGCTCCTCGTGCAACCCAGCTACCTCCGCTACTGGAACCTGCCTGGCGGCTACGTGAAGCCCACGGAGACCGGCAAGGAGGCCGCGCTCCGCGAGCTGGCCGAAGAGGTCGGCGTTCGCGGGGTGGACCCGGAGGAGCTCCGCCCGGCCTACGACGACCGGCGACCCTGGGAGGGGAAGCGTGACCGCGTCGAGATCTTCGAGCTCGACGTGCAGAGCCGACCGGTCATCGACATCGACAACCGGGAGATCATCGGCGCGCGCTTCGTGCCCGCGGCCCAGGCCCTCGAGATGCCGCTCTTCCCGCCCATCGCCGAGGTGATCGAGGCGCGCCTCGCGCGCACGGCGTGAGCGCTACCAAGGGAGCCGCGTCGGCGTCTCGACCTGCGACGCCGTCGAGCCGACGCCCACGGCGCCATAGAAGGACCCGCGGTTCCAGCCCCAGCAGGCCCAGCTTCCATCGCTGCGCCGAAGGCACTGCGCCTGGTAGCCCATCACGACCTCCGTCGCGTCGCGCACGCCGGGCACGGCCGTCGGGACGAGAACGATGCCGCCCCGCTCCGGCGTCGGAACATGAAGCTGCTGGCGCCGATTGACGCCCCAGCAAAGCACCTGGCCGCCGCTCACGGCGCAGGCCTCCTCCTTGATGGCCGCGAAGGACCGTACGTCCGTGAGTCGCGTCTCCGGCACCGGCGCCGGATGGAAGGCCACGTCGCCGTTGCCGCCGACGGTGAGCAGGTTCGACCCCCAGCAGCGGAGAGCCCCGCTCGCACGCCGGGCGCAGCCGAAGCCTTCGGCGAGCACCAGCTCGTCCTCGGGCCCAAGGCCGCGGAAGGTCGTGGCACGGGCGTGCCGCACGCGCCGGCGCGTCCCCGCCTGGCCCTGGCTCGAGCTTCCCCAGCAGCGAACGCGACCACGCGCGTCGCGCGCGCAGCCGTAGCCGCGGCCGGCCCAGAGCCGCTCCGCGCCGCGGATGCCCGGCACGGGCCCGGGCGTCGCCCGCGCGTCGCCGGCGCGCCCACGGCCGAAAATTCCCGAGCTGTCGCTCCCCCAGCAGAGCACGGCCCCGTCGCTCCGCCGCGCGCAGCTGAAGAAGCCACCGAGGGCGATCTCCTCGATGTTCGCGAGGCCCGGTACGGGAGCCGGGGTGCCCCGCTCCTCGGGGCCTTCCTCGCCGAGTTGGCCATAGCCGTTGTCCCCCCAGCACCACACGGTGCCGTCGACGCGGAGGGCGCAGGCGTGCGCGTAGCCCGTGGCGATGGCACGCGCTCCGTCCAGGCCCTCTACGCGGCGCGGCGTCGCCACCACGTCCCCCGTGCCGCCGCATTGCCCGTCGCGATTGGTGCCCCAGCAGCGCACGTCCCCGGCGGCGCCGAGACCGCAGCCAAAGCTCGCGCCGAGGGAGACGACCCGCGGACCGGCCTCTTGCGTATGGGCCGGCGTGGCAACGCCGAGAAGGAGGGCGAGGGAGAGGAGCGCGCGCATGCGCCGACTCTACCGCGAGCAGCGCCCCCCGCGCCGCACTGCGCCCGCTGGCTCCCGCCGCAACGCGACGCTAGACCCCGGCGATGGACCCCTTCGCGCGGCAGGGCTTCGACGTGGTGCGCGGCGCCGTGCCGCGCGCCCGGGTGGCGGCCATGCGCGCCCGCGCCGAAGCGGACCTTGCGGCGGACCTCGGCCCCCTCGAGCGCGAAGCAGCCGTCGGGTACCCGGGCGCCCCGGAGAGCGAGAGCGCGCCCGGCGGGCGCACGGTGCGGCGCCTGCTTCGAGCCTACGCGCGCGACGCGGCCTTCCGGGAGCACGTGCACGACCCGACGATCGTGGCCCGCGTCGCGGCGGCCCTCGGCGAAGAGCCGGTGCGTTTTTGTCCCGCGCACCACAACTGCGTCATGACCAAACAGCCCACGCATTCGAGCGACACGGGCTGGCATCGGGACATTCGCTATTGGTCCTTCGCGCGACCGAACCTCGTCACGACCTGGCTCGCGCTCACGGAGGAATCGAGCGAGCAGGGGTCGCTCTGGGTCGTCCCCGGGAGCCATCGCCTCGACCTCGAAGCCGAGCGCTTCGACGCCATGAGCTTCCTCGACCCGGACCGTCCGGAAAATGCGGTGCTGCTCCGGGAGGCCGTGAGCGTCGAGCTGGCGCCCGGCGACCTGTTGCTCTTCCACGCGCGGCTCCTGCACTTCGCGACGCGGAACCACACGGCCCGCCCCAAGCTCGCGGCCGTGTTCACCTTCCTCGGCGGCGACAACGCGCCGGTGCCCGGCACCCGCTCGGCCTCGCTACGCTCCGTTGCCCTTTCTTGAGCGCCTCGATGTGACGTACCCTCACCGCCCAAGGACGTTCGAGGGGGTCTCGGACGCCATTGGGAGGGTCGCGCACGATGCCCACACCCCCGTTTGAGGCGAAGGACGACGAAGCGGGACTCCCGCCTCGGTCGCGCAGGGCCAACGAGCGGCGGGACGCTCCACCACGGGCGGCACCGTGTATTCCCGTCGAAGAGCTGGCCCCGGTGGTGGAGCAGCACGTGCTGCCGCACCTGCTCCGGGCGCACACCGCTAAGGTCGCGGAGCCCGCGCCGAGCGGCGAACGCATCTCGGACCTGGCGGATCTGGCCGCGCATGACGACCTTACGGCGGCCCTCGCCCTCGTCGACGCGCTCATGAGCGACGGGCTGAGTTTCGAGGGCGCGCTCCTGGATCTCGTGGCTCCCGCCGCCCGGGAGCTCGGCCACGGCTGGAACGAAGACGACCGCAGCTTCGCCGACGTCACCGTGGGCCTGGGCGTGCTTCGGCGCCTCGTGGCCCGGCTCGGCGAGCGCGCCGCGGCGGTCTACCCGCACCGAGGCGCGGTGGTCTTCTGGACCCCACCGGGCGAGCAGCACACGCTCGGCGTCGCCATCCTTGGGGCCGTGGTGCGGGCCGACGGATGGGACACCACGCTCGCCGTCGGCTGGTCGTCGAGCGAGCTGGTGGAGCATGTGTCGCGCCAGCCGCACATGATGGTGGGCCTGGCGACGCCGCGGCATTCGGCGCCCGAGCGCCGGGAGCTGACGCGGCTCATCGAGACGCTCAAGACCCGGTCTTCCTACCGGCCGCTCCTCGTCGCGCTGGGGGGCACACCGGACCTCGCCGACCAGGCCGCGACGCTGGGGGCCGTGTATTGCGGCTCCGGGCGCGAGCTCCGAGCGCTGCTTCAGGGCCTCGGCCGGGACCGCTGAGCCGGCCCGCGGCGTTCATGACCCGCACGCTTCGCCTCGAGCGCATCGACGCGCATCGTCACCAGCTCACGGCAACGGCGAGCTGCGCGGGCTATCGCTTCACGACGAGCTGGTGGTACGGCGACGTGGACCTCGACGTGCTCCGCGACGGCCTCGGGAACGAAGACTTCCAACGCCTCGCCTTCCACATCGCCCTCTTCGAGGTGAACAAGATCGCGAGCCTCCGCCCAGAGGTGCTCGACCTGGGGCCCTACGCACGCTTTCACACGGCGCGGCTGGAAGCGCTGTGGCGCGAGGTCTTCCTTCGGGTCTGGGCCCAATGGCGCTACCGCCACGACCTGCCCGACTACGCCGGCCCGAGCTTCGCGAGCGCGCCGCGGCCGGAGCGGGCGCCGCTCACGCGCCCGCGAGGCCTCGGGGAGGTGCCATGCCTCGCCTTCTGCGGCGGCGGAAAGGACTCGCTGGTGGTGATGCGCCTCCTCGAGCACGCGGGCCTCGCGCACGGCGCCCTTGGCTACGCGCACTCGAGCTATGGCCGCGCCGCACCCCAGCACGCGCTCATCGACGGGCTCCTCGACGTGGGACCGGCCCGCCGCCGCCACCGGCTGAGCATCTACGACGACTTCAGCGACGCGCCGCTCCTCGCGCTCGCGCCGGAGCTCGGCGTCCACGAACTCCTGGCCGCGGAGACGCCGGCTTCGCTCTTCGCGGCGCTCCCGCTCGTGCTCGCGCACGGCTACCGCGACATGGTGCTCGGCCACGAGCACAGCGCCAACGTGGGCAACCTCCGCTGGGCCCTCACCGGCGAAGACGTGAACCACCAGTGGGGAAAGTCCCTCGAGGCCGAAACGCTCCTCGATGCCTATCTCCGCGAAGTGCTCCTCCCGGACGCGCGCTGGTACAGCCTGCTCCAGCCCGCCCACGACGTGCTCATCTTTCAGCTGCTCGCCGCCGACGACGGCGGCCTCGAGCGCACGCACTCCTGCAACGTGGAAAAGCCCTGGTGCGAGCGCTGCGCGAAATGCGCCTACGTGTGGCTCGGCTATCAGGCGCACCTGGACCCGGCCAAAGTGGAGCCTCTCTTCCGCACGCACCTCTTCGACACGCCGGCGCTCCAGCTTCCCTTTCGGCAGATGCTGGGCCTGGAAGCGCATACGCCCTTCGAGTGCATCGGCCAGATCGACGAGGTGCGCCTCGCCTTCGAGCTCTGCTACCAGCGCGGGCTTCGGGGCGCGGCCATGGAGGTGTACGAAGCGGAGGTCCGCCCCCTCGACGTAGCGCCCATCCTCGACCGAACGCTGCGCGTCTACGGCGAGAGCTTCCGGGCACCCGCCGACGTCGCGGCCCCCGTGCTCGCTCGCATGCAGCACGTCGCCGGCCGGGCCCGGGGCGAGCTACGCGCCCGCCTCGACGGACGCGCGGACTGAGCGCGCTCAGCGCGGCCCTGCCGAATCACTCGTCTTCGGGCGCGACCCAGGCGGTCTGCGCCAGCTCCCCCTCTTCCACCCCAAGCCAGATCTTGAGCTGCTTCATCATGAAGTCCGTGCCCTCGCGGCTCGAGAGGTCGACGCGGTAGGTGTTGATGTAGCGAACGCTCTCCTGGAGCCACTGGTCCCAGCCCTCGGCGGAGACGTGGTCGTGGATGTATTTCCCGAACTCCGTCGGAAAGGGAGGCTTGGCGAGGGCCGGGAGCTCCTTGCCCAGCTTCATGCACTGCACCGTGCGGTTCGGGTCGGCCTTGGGCATGGCGCGGGTCTACGGCGGCCCCGCGCATGACGCCAGCCGGGCGCCGTGGCGCCGTGGGGGTCTAGTACCCCCACCCCGAAGTGCGCTCCGGGTTTCAGCGGCCCACCACCCGCAGGCTGCGCACCGACCTCCTCGAATGGGCTCTGGCCCGTCCTTCGTCGCCGCGGCACCCACCCCGCAAGCGGATCTTCCACAGAAACCCGGAGCGGACTTCGGGGTGGGGGTACTAGGGCGTCGTCGCGAGCTCGAGGCGCGCCGTTCCCCGCGCGGCCTTCTCGCCGGGGCTGGCGCGGACGTCGCTGCGCGCGGCGACGACGACCTCCCAGCCCCCGGGGAGCTCTTGCACGTTCCAGTTGGTAGCCTCGACGCTCACCTCGATGGTCGCGCCGAGCGGCGCGTCACGAAACACCTCCGTGCCGATGACGCCTTCGCCGCCGGCGGCTTCGTAGAGGCAGGTCACGTTCCGCTGTGGGTCGCCCGCGTCGGCGCTCGGGAGCGCGAACACGACGCGCAAAAAGCTGCCCGCCGCCGGGGTCCAGCGGAGAACGAGGTCTCGCGTGGGGTCGATGGAAAGCCCCGCGAAGCCGGCGGGGGTCTGGAGCTCGAGCTGCGGCGGCGGGGGCACGGACACCTCAAAGCCCGGCACGCGGTCGCCATCGGCCTGGATCCTCACGTCCTGCGTGCCGTCCCAGAGCGGCCCGTTGCTAGCGATGCGCCGGTAGGTGCCATCCTCGCCAGGCTCGATTCCGAGCGCGACGGGCGTGCCCATGGGGCCCAGCAGACCGGCTCCGGCGATGATGATCCCGGCTCCCGGCGCGACAGAGGCGCCCATGTCCGCGCGATCCGGGTCAGGTACGAAAGTGCAGGACTCCAGCGTGCAGTCGCCGACGACGCGCGTCGTGCAGCGTTCCTCGCCGAAGGCCTCCTCGAAGCGCGCGGTGAGCTCGGAGGTCGCCTGCCCAACGCCGCCGGCCTCGAGCACGGACTGACTCTTGGCCACCACCGTGCCGCGACGAAGCTCCGGCACTCCGGCGTCCACGCCCAGGTCTGGCGCAAGCCCCTCGTCCCGGAGCCCGAGGTCGTCCGGGAGCCCGAAGTCGGGTACGCCGGCGTCCGGGGGTTCCGGAACCGCCTGGCAGCGACCCTCGACGCACACGGTGACGAGGGGACACTCCGTGTCGAGCGTGCAGTCCGGCCCGCCGCCGCAGCCTAGGAGCGCCGCGGCGCACGCGACGAGGGCGGCGGGGTTCCATCGCTGAAGGAGCACGGGACCACCATGGAACATTCGCCGGGCGGGAGAAAGGGGCCCGGCGCCATCGAGCGTCGACGGCCTGGGCGCCGCCGCGCGGGGACCTCGAGCGCGCGTACCGGGCCGCCCCCGCGGAGGACGCCACCGTGGGACGCGCTCACCGAAATCGTGCAAAGAGCGCCGTGAGCATGCGGTGCGTCAGGCCCCAGACGATGCGGCCATCGATGTCGTAGGCCGGAAAACGGAGGCGCTGGCCCTCGTGCTCGTAGGGATAGGTCGTGTCGCGCTCCCCCCGGAGGAGCGGGACGATGGGCGCCCAAAGGGCCTCGGCGACCTCGCTCGCATCCATCGGCCCTGTCTCGGCGTTCGGTGCCCAGAAGACGAAGGGCCGCACCACGAGACCGGCACGCTTGCCCTGGGCGATCGCCTCCAGATCGTCGCCGCGCCCGAGGAGCTCTGCGCCGGCTAGGTCCAGGCCCACCTCTTCGAGCGTCTCCCGATGCGCCGTCGCGAGCAGGTCCGCGTCCTCGGGATCCTGACGTCCGCCGGGAAAGGCCATGTGACCGGACCAGGGATCCCGGGGGTGCTCGGCGCGGCGGATGAGGAGCACCTCGGGCCCGGCCTCCGCGGGGCGAAGCACCGAGGCCACCGCCGCGCGCTTGACCGGGTCCGTCCGGTCCCGGAGCAGGTCCCGCGCGCTCCGGGCGTTCAGCCGGCCCCGGATGCTGCTCTTCTCGAGGTTCACCGCGCTCACGAACTCATGTCGTCCGAGGCGGCGAACCGCGACGGCTCGGCTCGCATGCGCCGGTCGCTCGGGGCGCCGCTGGCGTGCTAGCACCGGCCGCATGATCCCGCGCTATACCCCCGACGATTTCGCCGCGCTCTGGGCGCCCCGGCGCAAGTACGAGGCCTGGCTGGACGTGGAGCTCGCCGCCTGCGCGGCCATGGAGCGAGCGGGTACGGTCCCCGCGGGCACCGCCGAGGCGCTCCGCCCCCTTCGCGAACGCCTCGACCCGGAACGCATCGACGCCATCGAGCGGACCACGCGCCACGACGTCATCGCGTTTCTCACGCACGTCGAGGAGCTCGGCGGTGCGCCGGCGCGCTGGCTTCACCGGGGCATGACGAGCTCGGACGTGCTCGACACGAGCCTCGCGCTGCTGCTCGTGGAGGCCACCGATCGACTTCTGGAACGCCTCGACGGCTTGCTCGACGCCTTCCGGGCGCGCGCTGACGAGCACCGGCGCACGCCGGCCATGGGGCGGAGCCACGGCATTCACGCCGAGCCCACCAGCTACGGCGTGCAGCTCGCGGGTCATCTGGCGGAGCTCGCCCGGGGTCGGGGGCGGCTGGCTGCGGCGCGCGAGGAGATCGCCGTCGGGAAGATCGCCGGCGCCGTCGGGACCTACGCCCACCTCAGCCCGGCCATCGAAGCCGACGCGCTGGGCCGGCTCGGCCTCCGGCCGGAGACGCTCTCGACGCAGATCGTCGCCCGGGACCGGCACGCCAGCTACCACGCGGCGCTCGCCCTCGTCGCGGCAGGCATCGAGCGCTTCGCCACGAACATCCGGCACCAGCAGCGTACGGAGGTCGGCGAGGCCGAGGAGCACTTCAAGGCCGGCCAAAAGGGCTCGAGCGCCATGCCCCACAAGCGAAATCCCGTGCTCACGGAGAACCTCTGCGGCCTCGCCCGGGTGGTCCGCGCCGCCGTCACCCCGGCCCTCGAGAACGTCTCCCTCTGGCACGAGCGGGACATCAGCCACTCTTCCGCCGAGCGCATGCTCATGCCCGACGCCACGGCGACCTTGGCCTTCATGATCGACCGCTGCACGCGCGTGGTGCGCGACCTCGTGGTGTATCCGGAGAAGCTCCGGGCCAACCTCGACCGGGCCGGCGGCCTGTGGGCGAGCGAAGGCGTGCTGCTGGCCCTCGTGGGCACGGGCCTCGGCCGGCAGGACGGCTACGTACTCGTGCAGCGGAACGCCATGAAGGCCTTCCATGGCGAAGGCGACTTCAAGGCGTTGCTCCAGGCGGACGCGGACATCACGGCGCGCTTGACCCCCGAGTCCATCGAGGCGCACTTCGACCTCGATCACGCCCTCGCCCACGTGGACGCCATCATCGACCGCACCTTCGCCTACGTGGACACGGTCAAGGGAGCCGCGGGGCCGGGAGCGGCGTCGTGAGCGTCTCGGACGACGTACTCCGAGCCGGGCTCGCGCACACGCTCGACGGCACGGACCTCGTCCTTCCCGGGGCCACCAAGTACGAGGGCAAGGTCCGGGACAACTACACGCGCGAGGGCGAGCGCTTCCTCATCACCACGGACCGCATCAGCGCCTTCGACCGCGTGCTCGGCACGCTCCCCTTCAAGGGCCAGGTGCTCAACGCGCTGGCCGTGTGGTGGTTCGAAGAGACAAAGGACGTGGCGCCGAACCATGTGCTGCGCGTCCCGGACCCCAACGTGATCGTCGGCGTGGAGTGCGAGCCGCTCCCCGTGGAGATGGTCATGCGCGCCTACCTCACGGGCGTCACGAGCACGAGCATCTGGACCCACTACGCGAAGGGCGAGCGGGTCTTCTGCGGGCACCGGCTCCCGGACGGGCTCGAAAAGCACGCCAAGCTCGAGGCGCCGATCCTCACGCCGAGCACGAAGGCGCAGAAGGGCGACCACGACGTGAGCGCGAGCCGCGAGGAGATCCTGGCCATGGGCCAGATCAGCGCCCGGGACTTCGACGCCGCCGCCGAGATCGCGCAGGCGCTCTTCGCCCACGGGGAGCGCGTCTGCGCCGAGCGAGGCCTCCTGCTCGTCGACACGAAGTACGAGCTCGGCAAGACCAAGGACGGCACCATCGTCGTCATCGACGAGATCCACACGCCGGATTCGAGCCGCTACTGGTACGCGGAGAGCTACGCGGCGCGCAGGTCGGCCGGGGAGGATCCCGAGTCCTTCGACAAGGAGTACGTGCGGCGCTGGCTCAAGAGCGTGGGCTACGCCGGCGACGGCCCTTCGCCGACGCTCCCGGACGCGATCCGCGTGGAAGCGTCCCGGCGCTACATCGAGGCCTGCGACCAGATCCGCGGAGAGGCCTTCGTACCGAACACCGAGGATCCGCTCCCGCGCATCGCGCGCAACCTCGGCCTCGGCGGCTGAGCGCCCGGGCCGGCGCGACGCCAGCGGGGGACACGCGCATGTTGACCCCATCGCGAGAGCGCCGCAGGCTCGGCGCCATGAAGGCTCGCGTCTACGTCACGCTCAAGGAAGAGGTCCTCGACCCTCAGGGCGATGCGGTCCGCCGCTCCCTCGGGAGCCTCGGTTTCGACGGCGTGGACCGGGTGCGCGTGGGCAAGCTCGTGGAGCTCGAGCTCGGCGCCGTCGACCGTGCCGCGGCGGAGACCGAGCTCCAGGCCATGTGCGAGAAGCTGCTCGTGAACCCGGTGATCGAGGACTTCCGCTTCGAGCTCGAGGGCTAGCGGTGTTTGCAGCGGCGGGCTCCCCAACCCGCCGCGGTGTTCATGCCGGCGGGCGCCGGCGCGTCACGGCGCGGGCGTGTGCAGCGTGCCGCCCGCGTAGAGGGCCTCGATGGCGGCCGCGTGGCGCTTCACGATGGTCGGGCGGCGCAG
Organism: Myxococcota bacterium; assembly: GCA_039814655.1. Lineage (GTDB taxonomy): Bacteria > Myxococcota_A > Polyangia > Polyangiales > Houyiibacteriaceae > CALCTH01. The sequence continues at coordinate 15,245 of JBCCAW010000012.1, forward strand.
CTTCATGGAGGGCGTCAACTCGCCGGTCTCGACGCTCAGCTCGGCGGGGAGCACGTGGATCTTCTTGATCGTCTGGTAGCGCGCCACCCGGGCGTTGCAGCGCGCCTCGACTTCCCGCTCGAGGTACGCCTGCACCTTCGGGTCGCGAGCCAGCGCCGCCATGTCCGCCACCTCCGTGCCCGCGGCGCGGGCCAGCGCGTCGAGGTTCTCCGGGTCGAGGCCGATGAGCGCCGAGAGGAAGGGCTGGCGGTCGCCGACCACCACGACCTGACCGACGCCCGGCGTCGCCAGCACGTACTGCTCGAGCTCCACCGGCGCGACGTTCTTGCCGCCGGCCGTGATGAGGAGCTCCTTGAGCCGGCCGACGATTTTCAGGTTCCCCTCGCCATCGAAGGCGCCCTGGTCCCCGGTGCGTAGCCAGCCGTCGGCCGTGTAGAGCGCGGCGCTCTCCTCGGGCATGCCCCGGTAGCGCGTCCGGCAGTTGCGTCCGCGAAGCTGGATCTCGTCGTCCTCGCCGAGGCGCACCTCGACGCCGTGAAAGGGCTTGCCGACGGTGCCGAAGGCCGGCCGGAGCGGGTCCGAGATGGTCGCGGCGCCGCTCGTCTCGGTCATGCCGTAGGCGTCGAGCACGGGAATGCCGAGGCTCGCGAAGAAGCGCTGCGTGGCCGGAGCCATGGGCGCGGAGCCGGTGATGGCCACCTCGAGACGGTCGAGGCCCAGCGCCGCCTTGATCTTGTCCACGACGAAGCGGCGCGCGAGGCGGCGCCCCAGGGGCTGATGCGCTTCGGCCGGGAGCCCCGCCGCGACCTGCGCGTCGAAGCCGCGGAGCTCGGTCTCGAGGGCCCAAGACGCGAGCTTCGCCTTCGCGCCCGTCGCCTCGCCGAGGCGACTCCGAAGCGCGGCCTCGAACTTCTCCCACACGCGGGGCACACCCAGGAACACCGTGGGCCGCACCTCCGTGAGGTAGTCCTTGATCGAGGTGATCTCCGGGCAGAAGTAGACCTGCCCGCCCGTCACCAGGTGCACCACGTTGGTGAGCAGCTGCTCGGCCTGATGGCTGAGCGGCAGGTAGCTCACGAGGTGAAACTCGGCGCGGCCATCGACGAGCTGCGGCGCCACCCGGGTCACGGCCCGGCCCACCACGAGCTGGCCGCCGTGGTCGATCTCGACGCCCTTGGGCACCCCGGTGGTGCCCGAGGTGTAGATCATCAGGCAGGGCTCGTCGTCGGAGAGCGCCTCGAAGCGCTGGTCGACCTCGTCGTCGCCCTCGCCCTGGCCCAGAGCGACCAGGGCCTCGAGGGAGCGCAGCCGAGGCTCCGGGTGGTCGAGGGCGCCGAAGCTCACGAAGTGCGCCAAGGGCGGGATGCGCTCCTCGCGCTCGGCCTGGAGCAGCTTCTCGAGAAACGCCTCGTCGCCCACCGCCGCGATGCGCGCGCCCGCGTCGCGAACGATGTAGGCGGCCTGTTCGACGGTCGCGTTGCCGTAGATCGGGGCCGGCACGCCGCGCGCGAGCTGGATGCCCGCCTGGAGCTGCATCCACGCCGGCGCGTTGGGCCCGGCCATGGCCACGCACTCGCCCGGCGCGTGGCCCAGGGCGATCAGCGCCTTGGCCACGGCGCGCGCGGTGTGGTGGTAGTCGCGCCAGCTCAATGCCTCCCAGTGCCCGCGGACCTTGCCGTGAAGCGCCGGCTGCGCGGGGCGAGTCTCCGCCCAGTAGGCCAGGCGGTGCATGAGCGTCGGGAGGGGGTCCGCCGCCGGTGCGGCCGCTGCCGGAACCGCAGCTCCAGGCCCTGGGGAGGCAACCATGCGCCGGGCCTACCACGCGACCGCTCCTTCGTCGCGCCCGGGCCCCTTGCCGGGGCGACGGCGCTGACGGACGCTCTGCCGCGTGCTTCGGAGGCTCCGCGATGCGCTCGTCCCCGTGCCGCGACGCGACGACCCGAGGCTACACCGGGCCCTCGCCGCGCGCGGGGCCAGCCGCGAGCTCGGTCGCTACCTCGAGGGCCACGGCGCGGACCTCGACGGCGCCTGGGCGGCGTGCCCGCGCTCCGCCTGGCTCCTCGAGCTCGCCGCCCGCGCTGGCGTCGAGGGCCGCGTGCTCCATGGTGCCGCCGCGGAGCTGCTGCGCCGCGCCGCGCCACTGGCCGGCGCGCTCCGGGACCGGGAGCCGGAGGGGAGCGCGCTCGCCCGGGACGCCGGGGACCAGGTCTCCCTGGACCTCGCCCTCCACCTGAGCGCGGCCGAGGCCGTGGGCGCGCTGCGCGCCGCGCGGGCCCCGCTCCGCGCCGCCTCCATCGGCCCGCTGGTGGAATCCATGGCCCTCGTGTCCCGGGCGCTGGTGGAAGACGACGCCGAGGTGCGCGAAGCGCAGGCGGCGGTGGAAGAGGCCATTCGCTGGGGCCGGCAACGCGCCTTCTACGACCTCAGCGAGCACTACGATGGCGTGCACGCCGCACGGCACGGCGCGCTGGCCGACGCCGTCAGGGAGCGGCTCCCCGCGGATGCGGTGCGCCACGCGCTCCGGGGCCTCGACGCGCACCCCTACCGGTAAGCATGGCGACGACGAGCGCGTCCACGCCGCGCACCCGGGGTGAGCGGGACCCTTGACAGGCACCGGCCGCCTCACGCAGCACCGAAGCATGGCCCAGGACGCATGCGCTGCTGCCCTCGTCGAGGCCGGTGCCCCCCCGGCACGCGCCGCCGAGCTGCTCGCCCTCGCGCGCGGCGCGGAGCCCTTGGTCGCCTGGCGCCGCACGGCCGCCGCGCTCCGGCCGAGCGACCCCTTCGCCGTCCATCGACTTCTCCACGCGGAGGCCTTCGCGGCATGGGACCCCGGAGCGCAGGGCCCAGCGCCGGTCTGGGTCCCCGGCGAGGGTGAGGTGGCCGCGACGAACGTGGGCCGGGAAGGCGGCATGCAGCGGGTCTGGCGCCAGAGCGTGGCGGACCCGGAGGCTTTTTGGTCCGCGATGCTCGGGCGCTTCGGCGTCAGCTGGGACCGCGCGCCGGAGCGCATGCTGGATGCGTCCGCGGGCGCCGAGCACGCGCGCTTCATGCCTGGCGGGCGCTTCAACGCGGCCGGCGTCGCCCTCGCCGGCGAGGCATCGCGCCCGGCGGTCGTGGTCGGCCAGGAAGACGGCAGCCTTCGCACGGTGAGCCTCGCCGAGCTCCGCGCCGACGCCGCGCGCGCCCGCCGCGCGCTCGAGGACGCCGGGCTGGGTCCCGGAGACGCCGTCGCCATCGACATGCCCATGAGCTACGCCTCCGTGGCGCTCTACCTCGGTCTCGTCGCCGGCGGCATGGTCGTGGTCTCCATCGCCGACTCCTTCGCGGCCGAAGAGATCGCCACACGGCTGCGCCTCTCCGAGGCGAAGGCCATCGTCACGCAAGACGTGATCCTGCGCGGGGCGAAGTCGCTCCCGCTCTACGCGCGCGTCGTCGAGGCCGGCGCGCCCCGGGCCTTCGTCATCGCGGCCGGTGATGCGCTCGCGGTCTCGCTGCGGGACGGGGACGTCGCCTGGGCCGACGCCCTCGCGGCCGCCGCGGGCCCGGAGGCGCCGGCGCGGCCCGCCGACGTCGAGGCGCCCACGAACGTGCTCTTCTCCTCGGGCACCACCGGCGACCCGAAGGCCATCGTCTGGACCCAAATCACGCCGCTGAAGGCCGCCGCCGATGCCTGGGCGCATCACGACGTGCGTCCCGGGGACGTCGTGGCCTGGCCGACGAACCTCGGCTGGATGATGGGCCCTTGGCTCATCTACGCGAGCCTGCTGAACGGGGCCGCCATCGCGCTCTACGAGGGCGCCCCGCACGGACGGGATTTCGGCGCCTTCGTGGCCCAGGCCGGCGTGACCATGCTCGGCGTCGTGCCAAGCCTCGTGAAGGCCTGGCGCGCGAGCGATTGCATGGCGGGCCTCGACTGGAGCGGCCTGCGCTGCTTCAGCTCCACGGGCGAAGCGTCGAACGCCGAGGAGATGCACTGGCTCATGTCCCGGGCGGGCTACCGGCCCGTGGTGGAGTATTGCGGCGGCACGGAGATCGGCGGCGGCTACGTGGCCGGCTCCTGCGCGTCCCCGCAGGCCGCCTCCTTCTTCAGCACGCCGGCCGTCGGCGCCAACTTCCTCCTCCTCGGCGACGGCGGTGTCCCCGCCGACGAGGGGGAGCTGGCGCTGCTGCCGCCCATGCTCGGGAGCTCGAACCGGCTGCTGAACCGGGACCACCACGCGACCTACTTCGACGGCATGCCCGCGGGGCCCGAAGGCCAGGTGCTACGGCGCCACGGCGACTGGATGGAGCGGCTCCCGGGCGGCTTCTACCGCGCCCACGGCCGCGTCGACGACACCATGAACCTCGGCGGCATCAAGACGAGCAGCGCCGAGATCGAGCGGGCGGTCGCCGCGACACCCGGCGTTCGGGAGACCGCCGCCATCGCGCTCCCGCCTCCTGGCGGCGGACCGAGCCGCCTGGTGATCGTCGCGGTCCCGGAGGTCGGCGCCGAGCTGGAGGCGGACGCGCTAAGGAGCACCTTTCAGCGCGCCATCCGTGCGCACCTCAACCCGCTCTTCAAGGTGCACGCCGTGGTCGTACAGGACGCGCTGCCGCGGACGGCCTCCGGCAAGGTGATGCGCCGCGTGCTCCGAAAGACCCTCCTCGCGGGCTCCTGAGGGCGCCTCAGCGCGGGGCGTGACGGGCCCGGAGCGCCGCCAGCGCACGGTCGCAGGCCGGCTTGTGTCGCTCGACCTCGACGAGCGCCGCGGCGGAGCGGGCGAGGGCCGGCTCGCCTTCGTCGGCGCTCCTCGCGACGCGCGCCGCCCGCGTCGCCTCTTCCGCGCGGAGGAGCGCGTCCTGCATGGCGCCGCAGGCGGTCTGTGCCGCGCGCACGCGCTCGCTTCGCACCCCGAGCGCCCGAAAGGCATCCACGGCCTGCCGACGTGCCTCGAGCGAAGGCTGCTCGAGGCGCCCGTAGCGGTCGAGCAGCAGCTGGGCCTCGTTGCGCTCCTCGCCGCCGGTGCACGCGGCGAGGAGGACGAGTAGCGGCAGCCAGGGCCCGGGGGAGCGCATGGCCCTGCCTTAGCAGCTCCTCCCCAGCGCCGGAACCGGGCCCGGTCCCGGCAGGCCGCGCCGCGGCCGGCTGGCGAGGCCCGCGGGCCTCGCCCACGCTCCGCTTCGTGACGCCCGCTCCGCTGCATGGCCTGACCTGCGACGCGCTGCGGACGCTTGCGCGGGAGCGCGTTGGCCGCGGGCACGGCAAGGCCCGGGAGATCTACCGGGCGGCGGTCCTCGAGGGCCGCTTCGACCCGGGCGCGCACGGCCTCGCTGCCGGTCCCGCGGCGCGCTGGGCCGAGGCGTTCAGCTTCACGCTGCCCGAGGTGGTGCGCGAGGTGCGCGAGGAAGGCCCCACGGGGGTGACGGCCAAGGCCGTACTCCGCTGCGCCGACGGCCTCGAGGTCGAGTGCGTGAACATCCCCATGGGCCGGGGCCGGCACACGCTCTGCCTCTCGAGCCAGGTGGGCTGCAAGATGGGCTGCACCTTCTGCGAGACCGGGCGCATGGGGCTGCTCCGGCACCTTCGGACCGATGAGATCGTGGGCCAGGTGCTCGTCGCCCGTCACGTGCTCGGCTGGGAGGTCCGGAACGTCGTCTTCATGGGCATGGGCGAGGCGCTGGACAACGCGGACGCGCTCCTCGGGGCGCTCTGCGTACTCAACGACCCGAGCGGCATGGCCATGGGCCAGGAGCGCATGACCGTGTGCACGGTGGGACACCTCGAGGGCCTCCGGCGACTCCGGCAGGCGGGCTTCAAGCGCCTGAACCTGAGCGTGAGCCTCAACGCGCCGAACGACGCGCGGCGCAGCGAGATCATGCCCGTGAACCGGAAGACGCCGCTTGCGGCGCTGCAGGCCGAGCTCGCGGCGTATCGGCCGCGGCGCAACTTCACGCTGGGCGTGAACTACTGCCTCATGCCCGGCCTGAACGACACGCGCGAGGACGCCGCACAGGTCGCCGCGTTCTGTGCGCCCATCGCGCGGGTGATGCTCAACGTCATCCCCTACAACCCGGGCAACGCCCCGCTCACGCGAGCGCCCGGGGAAGACGAGGTGGAGCGCTTCATCGGCTGGCTCCGCGACGAGGGATTGCCCGTGCGGCGCCGGGTCACGAAGGGGCGCTCGGTGATGGCCGCCTGTGGCCAGCTCGGGAACGCCGAGCTTCGTGCCCAGCGACGGGCCCTGCGAACGCTGCGCTGAGCCGCCGCGTTCAGCTCGCCTTGGCGATGCCGCCGCCAGGCCGGTAGACCGTGGCTTCGCCGACGCGCTCCCGCGCATAGCCTTCATGCACGTTGAGCGTCGTCTCGGCGCCGCCCAGCACCACGTAACCGTCCGGCGCGACGCGAGTGAGCACCCGGTCCAGCACGGAACGCTTCGTCTCGAGGTCGAAGTAGATCAGCACGTTCCGGATGAGCACGAGGTCGAAGGGGCCCTGGGGGTAGCTGTCTTCGATGAGGTTGAGCTGGCGAAAGCTCACCTTGCTGCGAAGCGTGTCCTTGGCTCGGAAGTAGCGACCGTCGCGCTCGAAGTGCGTGAGGAGCGTCCGCGCCGGAAGACCACGGTTGACCTCGAGCTGGTTGTAGACGCCGGCTTCGGCCTTCTCGAGCACCTTGGTGTCGAGGTCCGTCGCGACGATCTCCACGTCCCAGCGAGCGGTCTCGGGGAAGGAGCTCTCGAGCATGATGGCGACCGTGTAGGGCTCCTGGCCGGTGCTGCAGGCCGCGCTCCAGATGCGGAGACGGCGCGCGCTGCGTCGCGCGTCGAGGAGCGCCGGAAAGACCCCGGTCTCCAGGGCCGTGTAGACCCGCGGGTCGCGGAACCACGAGGTCTCGTTGGTCGTGAGCGCTTCGACGAGCTCCAGGGCGAGGGCCCCGTCGCCGGCGCGTACGCGGTCGAGGAGCGCTTTGGGCCCGTCGAGGGAGAGGTGCCGGCAGGCCGAGGCCAGTCGCGTTTCGACGAGGTACTCCTTGCCGTCGTCTAGGACGATGCCAGCCCGGCGCCGGACGAGGTCCCGCGCGAGCTCGAAGTCCGCCGCGTCGATCACGCGACTCTCCCGTGCTGTGCCTGGCTGCGACCCTTCCGGACACGGCGGCGGATCACCTCGGCCAGCTCGTCCAAAGGATGCACGCCGTCCGAGAGGCCAGCTTCGGCCACATGCCGTGGCATGCCGTAGACGACGCTGCTCGCCTGGTCCTGGGTGACGACGCGTCCGCCGGCTTCGACGATGGCCTCGGCCCCGCGGGCCCCGTCGCGCCCCATGCCCGTGAGCACGACGCCGAGTACGTGGGGGCCGAAGCACGCCACCGCAGAGCGGAACATGACGTCGACAGCGGGGCGGCAGGAGTTCTCCTTCGGAGCCTGGCTCAAGCGCGCACGCGCCGTGGCGGCGTCGCCGCGGAGCTCGAGATGAAAGTCGCCCGGGGCCACGAGCACGTGCCCGGGCCGGAGCGCGTCCCCGTCTTGGGCCTCGGCCACGGACAGGCTCGACCGGGCGTCGAGGCGCTCGGCGAGAATGCCCGTGAACACCGGCGGCATGTGCTGCGTGAGGAGCACGGGCACCCCGAGGTCGCCGGGGAGCTTGGGCAGCAGCTCACCGAGCGCGTTGGGTCCGCCGGTGGAGCTGCCGATGAGGAGCGCGTCGACGCGCGGCGCCGGGCCCTTCGACGGGGGCCGGCGCGTGGGTTTCAGGCTGCCCCGGGGCGCCGGCTGCAGCGAGGTGCCCGCCCCGCCGAGGGCGCGGAGCGCAGGGGCGACCTCGTCGCGGAGCTGCGCCATCGCCTTGTCGAGGCCGCCGCTCGGCTTCGCGAGGCAGTCGTTGGCGCCGCGCGCGAGGGCGTCGAGGGCCACCTTGGCGCCGGACTGCGTGAGCGCCGAGAACATCAACACCGGCGTCTGGTCGCCCTGACGCCGAAGCTCGGTCACAGCCTCGAGGCCGTTCATCTCGGGCATGTCGACGTCCATCAGAATCACGTCGGGCCGAAGCAGCGGCACCTTCATGAGGGCGAGGCGCCCGTTGGATGCCGTACCGACGACCTCGATGCCGGCTTGCTCATCGAGTCCCTGGCTCACCAGGCGCCGAATGGTGACCGAATCATCAACGACGAGAACGCGGAGTGCAGGTCCGGTCATCACTCGGCCGCGCTGGCGTTCCCGAAGCCTAGGAGGTGGAGCTTTTCGAGGATGACCTCCCGGGTGAAGGGCTTCATCACGTACTCATCGGCCCCCGCTTCGAGGGCTTCGGTAACGCGCTCGAGCTCGGTCTCGGTGGTCACCATCATGAGCCGGAGATCCTTGAAGTCCTCGCGTCGGCGCACCATCCGAATGAACGTGTAGCCGTCCATCTCGGGCATGTTCCAGTCCACGAGAGCGATGTGCGGGCGCTCGATCTTCTGCAGCAGATCCAGCGCTTCGACGCCATTCGCCGCCTCGTAGACCTCATCGAAGCCCACGTCCGCGAGCATCTTCGAGAGAATGCGTCGAATGGTCTTGGAGTCATCGATGACGAGGGCTCGCATGCCGGCCTTTCACGACGTCCAGTCGGGACGTACTGCCAGTATTGAACGGCAGGATGCGCGGCGACCGAACCACCGGTACACCTTGCGCGCGCTCAGGCGGCGCGGGCCTGGCCGGCCCGGCCTGCGACCTGAGCGACGTCGACGATGAGCAGGAGGCGCCCTTCGAGCTTGCAGACTTCGGAGACGAGCTCCCGCGTGGGCCCGGTGAGTGTGGCCGGCGGCGCTTCGACGAGCTCCGCCGGCACCTCGACCACGTCGCCGATTTCATCGACCAGGAGGGACAGGGCCTCCTCGCCTTCGTGCACGACGACGTTCATGGGCAGCTCCTCGCGCGGCGGGAGCCGAAAGCGACGGCGTAGGTCGATGGCGGTCACGATCTGACCACGCAGATTGATGAGGCCTCGCACCGAGTCGTCGGCGAGGGGGACGCGGGTCATCTCCTGGTAGCGGATGACCTCCTGCACGTGCTCGACGTTGATGCCCAGGAAGAGCTCGCCGAGGTGAAAGGTGCAGTACTGGGGAACTCCGTCCGTGCTCTCCATGATGCTCGTCCTTCAGGCGCTGGCCTGCACGGGGGGCAGGGACTCATCGAGCACCGCAGCCACATCCACCATCTCCACGACCCGCCCCTGCACCACGGCCGCGCCGTGCACGCCGCGTCGCTTCCCCATGGTGTCGACGGACAGGCGCTCTTCGACGATATCGATGAGCCGGTCGACGACGAGTCCGACGGTCCTGCCCTCGCGCTGGCAGACGATGACCTGCAGCGTCGTGGGCTGTCCGTCCTGGCGCACGTAGGCCGGCGGCGCGTGGCCGAAGAGCACCTTTCCGAGGTGCACCAGCGGCATGATCTGGTCCCGGTATTGGACCACCTCCGACGCGCCAGCGCGCTCGACGCGCGTGGCCTCGAACTCCTCGAGGCGCTGCACGTTCGCGAGCTGCACGCCTACCACGCGGTCGTCGGCGACCTCGAAGAGGAGCAAGGTCTGGTCGAGGGACGAGGCGTCGTCGTTCTCCTCTTCGAGCGCGAGGGTCGTCTCCCGGTCCTTGGACGCGAGGCCCGCCCGGGTCGCGATGCCGAGCGCGTCGAGGATCAGCGCCACGCGCCCGTCTCCCATGATGGTCGACCCGCTGAAAGCGCCGAGGTCCTTGAGGTGCCGGCCGAGGGGCTTGACGACGATCTCCTCCGTGTCCCGGATCTCTTCGACCACGAGGCCGAAGAGCTGGTCTCCGGCTTGAAGGACGGCGATATGAATGCCGAGGTCTTCGGCCTGCTGGCGCTCGACGCCGAGCTTCTCGTGGAGGAACACCAGGGGAAGAAGCTTGCCGCGGAGCCGGTACACCGGCGCTCCGTGGATGCGCTCGATCTGAGCCTCTTGTTCTTCCTCGAGGCGGACGAGCTCGACGAGGTTCACCTGAGGAATCGCGTAGCGGTCGCCCCCGCTCGCCACGATGAGCGCCGGGACGATGGCGAGGGTCAGGGGGATCTTGATCTTGAAGGTCGTGCCTTCGCCGGAGCTGAAGACGTCGATGGTGCCGCCGATCTTCTCGATGTTCGTCTTGACGACGTCCATTCCGACCCCGCGTCCGGACACGTTCGTGATTTGCTGCGCCGTGGAGAAGCCCGGCAGGAAGATCAGGTGGAGCAGGCTCTTCTCCGTCATGCGCTCGAGCTGCTCGCGCTTGACGAGGCCGTGCTCGAGGGCCTTCTGGGCCACGCGCTCGAGGTTCACGCCGCTCCCGTCGTCGCTGATCTCGATGTTGACCTGCCCGCCTTCGTGATACGCGCGCAGCGTGAGCGCACCTTCGGGGTTCTTGCCCTGCGCTTGCCGGTCCCCGGGCGTTTGGATGCCGTGGTCCACGGAGTTGCGCACGAGGTGCGTCAGCGGGTCCTTGATGGCCTCGAGGATGGTCTTGTCGAGCTCGGTCTCCTTGCCCTCCATGACGAGCCGACACTCCTTGCCGAGCTGGTGGGCGAGGTCCCGGACGATGCGAGGGAACTTGCTCCAGACCTGGCCGATGGGCTGCATGCGCGTCCGCATCACGCCCTCTTGAAGCTCGCTGGTGACGAGGTTGAGGCGCTGGGCGGCGGCCGCCTCGATCGAGACGCTCCTCTTGGCGAGCCGGTCGAGTTGACGCCGCGCGTCGGCGGGGCGGCCGGCTCGCAGGCACGCTTCGGCCGCCCGGCCGAGCGTCCGGGCGTAGGCCGCCTCGTCCGATCCGTTGACG
>JBCCAW010000253.1:0-8221 GCA_039814655.1 Myxococcota bacterium
ATTCTCCCGCGGAGATGATTATTCCAACTGCAGAAGAAGAGTTCAATGCCGGTTTACATGAACCAATGGAACCAAGCGTTGCTCCTGATAAAGCAAAAACCGGCCCGTGAGCGCCGTCAGCCGTCGATGTTCGCGGGTGGGGAGCCCGGCGGACCCGCTGATCAACAGCCGCGCGGCGCGGAGGCCCCGGGCGACGTCCGGCTCGCTCTCGGCCGCGTCGGCGAGGCGGTGATGCATGGTGGGCACGGCAAAGAGCATGCGCGAGCACCCGGCCTGCTCGTCCTCGAGCGCCGCGGCGACGCGCGCCGCGTCGAAGCGCGCCAGGTGATGGAGCGCGCCGCCGATGCGGAGGCTCCCGAAGAGCCCGAGCACGAGCCCATGCACGTGAAAGAGCGGGAGCGCATGCACCACGGCGTCATCGTCGGTCCAGTCCCAGGCGCGCCCGAGCGCGTCGAGGTTGGCGGCCACGCCGGCGGCCGTGAGCACGGCCCCCTTGGGCGCGCCCGTCGTGCCCGATGTGTAGAGCACGAGCAACGGGGCGTCGTCGGCGGCGCGCGTCTCCGCCGGCGGCGCGTCCTTGCCCGCGGGGACGGCTTCGGTGAGCTGCTCCGTGGGCGCCGCCCTGGCGGCCTCGGCGTCGGCGGCGACGAGCAGGCGCGGCGCCGCATCCGAGAGCACGTGGGCGAGCTCCTTGGCGCCGAGCTTCGGGTTCAGGGGCACGCTCGTCACGCCGGCCAGCGCGTTGCCCGCGAGGGCCACGGCCGTGAGCGCCCGCGGCTGCGTCCAGACGCCCACGCGGTCGCCAGGGAGGACGCCGCGGGTGGCGAGCCACGACGCATGAACCCCGGCGCGGCCGGCGAGCTCGGCATAGGAGAGCGCCTCGCGCCCGGCGGGGCCGTCGATGACCAGCGCCACGCGCTCGTCCGCGAAGGCGAGGCGGGGAAAGAGCGCGCTCATGCGCCCCCACCCGGCGCCCGCGGCGCTCGGCCGGCGCGAAGGTCCGGAGCCGGCTGGCCGTCGGCCGCGAGGTCGTCGCGCCAGAGCGTGCCAACGCGATCGGGAAGGTCCGCCCGCTCGACCACCGTGTCCAGGTCCTCGCCGCTGAGGGCGTCCACGCGGACGAGACGGTCCCCCTCGAGCTCGATCACCACCACGCCGCGCGGGCTTCGCTCGCGCTCGCCGAGGAGCGGCCGAGCGCCGGTGCCGAGGCAGGGCACGCTCACGTAGCGCACGCGGCCCACGCGGCCCGGGAAGTAGCCGTGGTGATGGCCGCTCACGAAGAGGTCGACACGCTCGCGATCGAGCACCGCTTCGAGCGCCGGGTCGTGCATGACCTCGTGGCGTCGTCCGGCGGTAAAGGGGCGCAGGGGCACGTGGTCGTAGACGATCTTCACGGGGGCGTCGCTCTCCTGCAGCCGTCTCTCGAGCCACCGGCGTTGGGCTGCGTCGAGGGGCGCCACGATGGTTGCATCGAGGGCCACGAAAAGCGCGGGGCCGAGGCGGTAGGCGTAGCGATAGGGGAAGGCGGCGTCGTCCACCATGCGAAGGGGCGGGCGCCTCGCGGCGAAGGCCTGTCCGAAAATCTCGCGCTCGCGCGCGTAGGGTTCGTAGGCCGAGGCGTCGTGGTTGCCGGGCGCCGGCGCGAAGGGGACGCCGGCCCGGGCCAGCGGGTCCGTCACGAGGCGATGAAAGGCCCGCCACATGGCGCCGTAGCGCAGGCGATGGCGCTGGCCGGCGACGAGGTCACCGGTGCTGATCACGAGGTCCGGGCGAAGGCCCCCGGTGAGCCGGTCCACGGCGCGGTGCACGAGGGGCACGTAGCGCGTCGACCCGGTCTCGCCGTTGAGGTCGCCGAGCGCGACGATGCGCCACCGTCGCGCGGGCGTGTGCTCCCGCGGCCCCGGCATCACCGCCGGCGCGTCGGGCTTCCGGGCGGCCCCCCGCCCGGCGGCGGACCGGGCCGGCCGTCCCGCGGCCGTGGCCGCGAGGAGCGAGAGCACAGCGAGGAGCCGCGGAAAGGACGGCGCACGCACGGGTCTCGGCTAGCGCAGGCGAGGGGCGCCGGTCGTCTTCCGAGCACGCCGCGCCCGGAAAACACCGGGCGCGAGCCGCCGGGCCCCGTCCCTTGGGGCTCGAAAGGGCGATCCGTCCACCGCAAGACACGCCGCCGCGGGCGCCAGAGGACACCGCGCGTGCCGCCACCCTCGGATCGCCCGTGATTCCGGCGCCTTCCGTCCGGGCACGGGCCTTGAAAAGCAGCCCGGGTGGAGGTGACGAACATGCGTAGGGCACACGAGGCGCGAAAAGGGCGCGGGCGAGCGAAGGGGAGGGCCAGGCGTCCCGATTGGGCGATGCGCTTCGTCCTCGCGGCCACGGCGGCAGCAGGCGTCGTGGTCGTGGAGGCGTGCGTGCGCAGTGCCGTCGAGCCCTCACACGGGGCGGCGCCTTCGGCGGCGATGGCCCCGAGCGAGGGTTCGAGCTTTCGCGAGGTTGCCTCGGCCGCGCCGCCGGCTCCTGCGGCCGCGGGCCTGCTCGAGGACGCGCTCCGCGGCGTCGACACCGAGCCCGGGGAGGACCTCGGGACGCGCATGGAGGTGCGGGCCCTCCGTATCCCGCGACCGGGCCGGGGCGGCACGCAGCGCTTTACCTTCGACGGGGACAAGCGTGGCTGGATCGCGTCGCTCCCGAGCGCCCAGCTCTTGACCTCGCCGGCCTACGCGGACGGCAAGGTCTTCTTGGGCGGCGGCTTCGCGAGCCACCGCTTCTTCGCCTTCGACGCCTTCGGCGGCGACCTCGCCTGGTCCCTCGCGGCGCCGGATGGCGGGCCGACGGCCGCCGTCGTGGAGTCTGGCCGCGTGCTCTTCAACACCGAGAGCTGCACGCTCTTCGTCGCCGACGCGGCCACCGGCGCGCTTCAGTGGAAGCGCTGGCTCGGCGACCCGCTCATGAGCCAGCCGGCCATCGGCGCGGACCTCGTGCTCAGTGCCTACCCGAAGGACGGCGCGCACCGCTTCGGCGCCTTCCGCCTCGAGGACGGCGCGCCGGTTTGGGACGTCCCGCTCCCCGCGGACATCATTCAGGCGCCGCAGGTACGTGGAGACAGCGCCTACTTCGCGACCATGGACGGCACGGCCTTCCGTGTACGCGTTCGCGATGGGCATGTGATGTGGCGCAAGGCCCATGGCGCCACGAGCGCGCTCTGGGTGGACGGCGAGCGCGTGTTGCTCACCCGGCGCGTTCGCGGCGACGAGGGGCCCAGCGAGGAGCCGGTGGTGCTCAGCAAGGCAAGCGGGGCCATCGTGCGCCGCGCCGAGCCCGTGCCCGCGCCCTACCTCCGCGGCCAGAGCCGCGACCGCCAGGTGGCGTCGGGCCAGGCCGGCGCCTGGGGCAGGGTGCCCCACGGCGACCACCTCGGCCTCCGCAACGTCGCGAGTGGCTGGGCCTTTCAGGGGGCCTCGCCGGCGGTGGCCGACGGCCGCGCCTACCTCGCGGTGGGCTCCGAGCTCCGGGCCCGGGACGTGCAGACCGGCGAGCTCGTCTGGAAGCGCACCTATGGCGAGGCGGACGGCGCCCAGGCCGTGAGCCCGCCGGCGGTGGTCGGCAACGTGCTCGTCTACGGCACCCTCGAAGGCCACCTCTACGTGAGCGACATCGACACGGGCATGACGCTCCGCGCCTACGACGTCGGCGAGCCCGTGGTCTTTCAGCCCATCGTCGCCCAGGGCTGGGTCTACGTGGCGACGGGCGCCGGCAACCTCATCGGCCTCGAGCTCGGCGACGCGCAGCTCGATGGCTGGCACATGTGGGGCGGCAACGCCCAGCACGCGGGCCTCGTGCCGGGCGCCGGCGCCGAGAGCCCCGAGGCCCGGGCGGCGCGCGAGCTACCGGCGCGCGGCATGCTCCGCGTCGCCCGCTTCGAGGACGCGGACGGCGCCGAGGGTGAGGACGACGCCCTCGCCGACGCCGGCGACACGCGGCCCGAGCTACCGCTCGTGAGCACGCGCTTCGACGCCGAGGTCAGCGGGTTCGTCGCGACGGTGCAGCTCACCCAGTCCTTCACGAACCCCCACGACCGACCCCTCGAGGCCGTCTACCTCTTTCCGCTCCCCGGCGAGGCGGCCGTCGACGACATGGAGATGCGCATCGGGGACCGCGTCGTGCGCGGGCAGATCCGCCGGCGGGCGCAGGCGCGTCGCGAGTACGCGGAGGCGCGGGAGAGTGGTCGGCGCGCGGCGCTCCTCGAGCAGTCCCGGCCGAGTCTCTTCGTGCAGCGGGTCGCCAACGTGGGCCCCGGCGAGACCATCGAGGTGAAGCTCCAGTACGTGCAGCCGCTGCCCTACACGCTCGCCGACGCGGCGGCGGACGGCGGCGATGGCGCAGGCGATGATGCAGGCGCTCACGAAAGCGGCGGCGCGTACGAGCTCGTGTTCCCGCTGAGCGCGCCGCCCCGCTTCGACCCGCGGACGCCCGGCGCCGTGCTGGCCGAGACCGGCGAGCTACGGCAGGCCGATGCGGTCGAGGTGCGCGTGCACCTCGCGCCGGGGATGCCGCTCCGCGCCGTCACCTCGCCGAGCCATTCGCTGGACATCACGCGCGGCGAGCGGGACGCGACGGTCCGCCTCCAGGGTGACGCCGAGGCCGCGCGCCGCGACTTCGTGCTGCGCTACCAGGTGGGCGGCGACTTGCCCGAGGCCGCGGTGCTCGCCTACCGCGGACCGCGCACCCCCGTCGCCGACCCGGGGCCCCAGGGCTACCTGAGCCTCGTCGTGCAGCCGCCGGTGGCCGGCGACGTACCGGCGCAGCCGCGCTCGATCACCTTCGTGCTCGACCGCTCGAGCTCCATGCGCGGCGCGCCCATGCAGCAGGCCAAGGCCGTGATGCGTTCGGTGTTGGCCTCGCTCCAGCCCGACGACCGGGTCAACGTGCTGACCTTCAGCGATCGCGTGGACGCGCTGGCTCCTGCGCCGGCTCCGGCGGACGCGCCGTTCGAGGCCGCCGCCGCCGCCTTCCTGGGCGAGATTCGCGCCGTGGGCGCCACGGCCATGGTGCCGGCGCTCGAGCGCGCGCTCGCGGAGCAGCGGGAGGCTCCGGCCTCGCACCTGCCCCTCGTGGTGCTGCTCAGCGACGGCAACTTCGCCGCCGAAGACGACGTGCTCCGTGCGGTCAGCGTGGGCCTCGGCCGCTCCCGCTTCTACGGCGTGGGCCTCGGCGCCGCGCAGAACCGCTTCCTGCTCACGCGCGCGGCGGAGGTCGGCGGGGGCCGGGCGCTTCACGCCGGCCTCGCCGACGCGCCGGAGCAGGTCGCGGCGGAGTTCACGGCGCTCATCGACCGCCCGGTATTCACGGACGTCGAGATCGACTGGGGCGGCCTCGCCGTGGAGGACGTCTACCCGCGCCGCACGCCGGATCTCTTCGCGGGCCGGCCCCTGGTGGTGCACGGGCGCTTCGCCGAAGGCGGGACGGCGCGCGTCCGCGTTCGCGGCACGCTCGGCGGGCGCCGCTACGAGCGCTCCTTCTCCGTGACCCTCCCGGAGCGCGAGTCGCCGCTGGCGCTGGCCGCGCATGAGAGCCTCTGGGCCCGCGCGGCGGTCCGGGAGCGCATGAACCAGCTCGCGCTTCGCGACGATCCGGCCGTCATCGAGGAGATCACGGAGCTCGGTCTCGCGCACCGCCTGGTCACGGCCTACACCAGCTTCGTCGCCATCGAGGAGCGCCGCGAGGAGCCCGCTCGGGCGTCGATTTCCCCGGCGCGCTCGCTCCCCGGCGACCCAGAGATTCGCATCCCGGCGCCACCGGATGCGCGCGCCGTCACGATTCTCTTGCCCTTCGGCGAGACCCTCGACGCGACCTACGAGCCCGAGCTCGGCCTCTGGACCGCGCGTTTCCTCATCCCGGCGGACGCGGAGGAAGGCACCTATCCCATCGAGGTGCTCGTCGCGCACCGGGGCGGCCGCGCCGAGCGGCTGCGGCTCTGGTACACGGTCGACGCCGCGGCGCCGACGCTCGAGCTCGAGCTCGTGGGTGAGCCGGTGGCCGGGAGCGAGGTCACGCTTCGGGCGACGCAGGTGCTCACGGAGCACGATCTGGCGCAGGTGGGCCGCTCCCGCGCTTCGCTGACCGCGTCGCGGGCCCAGCTGCTGCAGGACGCGCGGCGCGTGCAGGTCGCCTTGCCCGTGGAACTGGCCGCAGAAGAGGGCGCCGAGGTTCTCGACCTGGTGGTCGCGGGGCCGGGGGTCTGGGAGACGACGCTGCACCTGCCGCCAAGCGCGGCCGGAGAGATCGCCCTCGACGTCACGGTGGCAGACGTCGCCGCGAACGTCCGCACGCAGGCCTTTTCCTTCGAGGTGCAGCCGTGAGCGCGCGCGTTCTCGCCTCGGCGCTTCTGCTGCTCGGAGCCTCGCGTGCCCTGGCCCAGGAGGCGCCACGGCCGCGCGTCGAGGCCGTGATCACGGCGACCGGCGCGGTGCACGACCTGGCGTTTCAGCCCGCCGGGCCCGACCGCCCGTCCCGGCTCCTCCTCGCGACCGACGGAGGCCTGGTCGTGCGGGGCGACCGGCGGGGCCGTCCCTCGGAGCTGCGGGCGGCGGGGCTGCCAGGCGTTCGATTGCGCTCGGTCAGCGTGGTGGGCGACGCGATCTGGGTGGGCGGTGTGGAGGGCACCTCCCGCCTCGACGCCGAGACCCTCGAGGTGCTCGAGCGCCGCCCGGAGCGCCGGGTGAGACGCGCCGTCCGCTTCGCGGGGGCGACGTGGCTCGCCAGCTTTGGGGGCGGCCTCGTGCGCCTCGCGGACGAGGCGTCGGAGACCGTCTTGCTCGGCCGCAGCCACGCGCGCCGGCGCCTCACGGATGCCCTCGTCGTGCGCGTCGGCGACCGGGAGGAGCTCTGGGTGGCCACGGCCGGCGCGGGCATTCTCCGCGTCGGGCCCGACGCGCGCCTCCTCGGTCGGCTCACGCGGCGGAGCGGACTCCCCGACGACCAGGTCTTCGGTCTGGCTCTCGATGGAACGCGGCTCCTCGCGGCGACGCTGAACGGTCTCGGGTCCGCGACCGTTGGGGAAGCGGCGCGTCCGGCGGCGCTCCGCTTCCGGTCGGACCCGGCCGTGGCCCGGCTACCGCTGCGCGACGTGCGTGCCGTGGCGTCCGCCGGCGAGAGCACCTTCGTCGCCATCTACGGGGGCGGCCTCTACCGCCTCGCGGGGAGGCGCGCCGCGCGCGTCGGCGCTGCGGGGCTCAGGCCGCTCGCGCTCGCCGTCACCGGCGATGGCGTGGTGGCGGGTTTCGCGGACGGGCTCCGGCGCGTCGAGGGCGCGCGCCTCGAGCGGCTCCATGGCGGCGGGCTCCCGAGCCCGGACGTCACGAGCCTCGCGCGTGCCTTCGGCCGGCTCTGGGTCGGGACCTTCTCCGGTGGTCTCGCGAGTGTTCGGGCCGGGGCCGCGCGGCCGGAGACGCGGGCGAGCGAGCGCTTTCACGTGGACGGCCGCATCAACGACCTCGCCGTGACCCGGCGTGGTGGCGAGCGCCTGTGGATCGCCACGGACCGGGGCCTCTTCGTCTTCGACGGGCGCGTCTTCTCCCGCGTCGAGGACCCGGCCGCGCCGGGGCGCGTGCACGTGACCTCGCTTCACGTCGATGCCGACGGCGGGCTCTGGGTAACGTCCTCCCGCGTGCTCGCGCACCGCGCCCCCGAGGGAGGCTGGCGCGGCTGGGGAGGCGACGACCGCTTTCCGGTGATGAACCTGCACGCGGTCACCACGGACGCGCGGGGCCGCGTGTGGATCGGGAGTCTCCACGGGCTCTTCGTCTTTGACCCCGCCGAGGGGGCCGGCGCGCGCTTCACGCGCTACACGGTGGCGAGCGGTGACCTCCCCGTCGACTGGGTCACGGCGCTGACCACGCTCGGCGGCCGCGTGGTCGCCGGCACCTACCACGGGGGCCTGGCCTGGGCGCGCGGTGATGGGGAGGGCCTGCGCAGCGAGCGTCCCGGAGCCGCGCTGCCGGCGGGATGGGTGAACCCCCACGCGATGCTGGCCATCGAGGGCCGGCTCTGGGTCGGCACCCAGGAGCGGGGCCTGCTGGTCGGCCGGCGCGGCGACTGGCAGCAGCTCACCACGGCGCAGGGCCTCCCGAGTGACGACGTGACGGCGGTGCTGCGGGACGGCGACGACGTCTGGGTCGCGACGCGCGGGGGCCTCGCCCGCGTGGTACCGGGCGGCTGAGCGCGG
>JBCCAW010000493.1:0-4601 GCA_039814655.1 Myxococcota bacterium
CGGTCGCCGGCCTGGCCTCGCTGCTCGCTTGCGCCGCGCCGGAACCACCGCCGGCCACGGCCCGCATCGTGGGCGCGGGAGAGAGGCTGTCCCTCGCGCTTCGCGGGGCCGAGCTCGAGGTCCCCGCCACGGCCGCGACCCGGCTCGAAGCGACGCTCGCGGCCGCGCCCGCGGGCACCGCCGAGGCCCGGCTGACGCTGGGCGGCGCGGGCCTCGGGGCCACGGAGGACGCGCTGCTCGACGTGGCGGAGGCCGACCTGAGGGCGCTCGTCCCGGAGGCCACGCTCCGGCGCGTGCCCGTGCGCTGGTGGGGACGCCGCGGGCGCGCCGTGGTGGCGGAAGGCGCGGAGGAGCGCCGCGAGCGACGTGTGCTCCTCCGGAGCCCATGGCGCCTGGCCACGCTGGGCGTCACGGGGACCACGGCGGGGCTCGACGCCGGCGAGGACGCCGCGCTCGCGTTCCTCGGGCTCCGCCTCGGTGGCCCGGGCTGGCGCCTGACGTCGCTGCGGCTGGCCGGCGCAGGCGTGCGCCTTCGGCTGGCGGAACGATGCGAAGGCCGCTGGTGCCGGCCCTGCGGGGCCTGGCAGCTCGAGGGGCGCCCGGCCCCGGGCGAGAGCGACGAGGCCCTGCGTGACCTATGGCGCGCCCTCCGCTGCCGCGCGCGGAGGCGCCGGGCCGTCACTGATTCACAGGCCGCAGGACGGAATCAAAGGCCGCAGGTCGGCAGGCCGATCATCTCGCCGGCGTCGTCCACGCAGACCGGGCCGCCCATGCAGGTGAGCGTGCCTTGGTCGCAGCTGGGGGAGCCGGCGAGCCCGCCGGAGCAGGCCGCGGAGCTGAGGCTCTCGTCGAGGCACTCGATGCTGCTGTCGTCGTCGCCCGAGGCCGTCGTATTGATGCGGACGCAGGCGGGCTGGCAGCCCTCTCCGGACAGGCGAGAGACGTCACCGTTCTGGTTGCAGCCGCTCGTGGCGAGGAGCCCGAGAGCGAGAAGGAGGCCGGAGCTGAGGGCGGTGAAGCGGGGCAGCGCGAGCATGGCCTCGTGGCATACCCCGGCGCCGCGCCAACGCCAAGGAGGGGCCACAGCCTTCCGGCTCTCGCGTCCGCCGGGCGCCCTTGCGGCCCCGGGCGGCCGGGCACAGGGTCTCCGCCGTGCGCCCCCGCCAGCTTTTCCCGCGCCGCGCCGGCGCGACCGTCCTTGGCGACGACGCCGTGCGCCGCTGCCGGGCGAGCCTCGAGGCCAACTCGAAGAGCTTCGCGCTGGCGGCGAAGCTGCTTCCGCGGCGCTGCCGGGATGAGGCCGCCGTCGTGTACGCCTGGTGCCGCTACGTGGACGACGCCATCGACGAGGCGCCGGCGTCGGAGGTGCCCGCGGCGCTGGCGCGCCTCGAGGCCGAGCTCGACACGGTGTACGCGCCGCCCCGGGGCGCTGGGCGCTTCGAGGGAAGCCCGGAGCCACTGGTGCTCGAGGCTTTCCAGGAGATCGTGTGGCGCCGGTCCATTCCCCGCGAGTACCCGGCGGAGCTCCTGGCGGGCATGCGCATGGACGTGGACGACGTGGCCTACCCCGACGACGAGACGCTGCTCCGCTACTGCCATCGCGTGGCCGGCGTGGTGGGGCTCTTGATGTGCCACGTGATGGGGCTCCGGGACCCGGTGGCCCTCGAGCGCGCGGCGCACCTCGGCTGGGCCATGCAGATCACGAACATCTGCCGGGACGTGCTCGAAGATTGGGGGCGCGGGCGCCTCTACCTGCCGGACGCGCGCCTCGACGCGGCGGGCGCGCCGGGGCTGCGGGCGCGGCTCGGCGCGCCCTTCCCCGACGAAGCGGCGGGCGCGGTGGCCCGGGTCGTCGCGGACCTGCTCGCCGACGCCGAGGGTTACTACCGCTCGGCCGACGGAGGCCTGATGGCCCTGAGCTGGCGAAACGCCCTCGCGGTCCATACGGCGCGGCTGGTCTACGCGGCCATCGGTGAGCGCATCGCGGCCCAGGGCCACGACGTGCGCCGCGGCCGGGCCTTCGTGGACACGCGGGGCAAGCTGGCGCTCGTGCGCCAGGCCGCGGCGGACACGGCCCAGGCGCTGCCCGCGCGGGGTTGGCGCCGGCTGCAGGGCGAGCCCCCAGCGACGGAGCCGCCGGGCGCGGTGCTGCGCTTTTCGGACCTCCGCGGCGCGGCGGGTTGAGCGCAGGCGGATTGAACGCGGGGCCCGGCGGGCGCGCTCGGAGCGGCCCGGCGAGGGTGTGGTGACGAGCTCGCCGCCCGGGCCGGCGTCAAGAGCTTGGCGCCACGCCCCGGCGGCCGCGCTCGGCGGGCGAGGTTTCGGGACGGCCCGGTTCCTGCTTCGGACGCGCATGGAGGACGCCCATGCTCGTGCTGACGCCCGAAGACGCCGCCATCGCCACCCCGGGAGAGCTGACTCTCCGCGAGCCGGCGCCAGGCCATTGGACGGCCGAGTGCGGCGGCGTGTGGCTGGACGATCCCGACGACCCGAGGGGACACGCCGAGCGCTTCGCCCGTCCCGAGGACCTTCGCGGCGTCGACGCGGTGGTGCTCGTTGGCGGCGGCCTCGGCTACCGCGTCGAGAGGCTTCGCGCGCTCGGGGTGCCGCGCATCGTCGTCCTCGAGCCCTTCCCGGAGCTTCGCGCGCTGATGACACCCGGCGGCGCGCTCGCGCCGCGCTACGAGGCCACGCTCGTGGCGGCGGACCTCGCCGAACTGCAGCGGTGTGTGGCCGAGACCCACGCGACACCGGACCAGCTCCGCGTCTTCTCGAGCAGCGCCTACGCCCGGCTCTTTCCCGGGCTCCTGGACCGCTGCCGGCACTTCATCCAGTCCGGTCTGGCCATGGGGGAGCTCGCCTACGAGTCGCTCCAGTACCGGGCCCGCCTCGGCGCGCTCCATACGGCGGAGAACGTGCAGCGCCTGACGGGCACGGCGCGCGTGGACCGGCTGGGCATGCCCCTCGCCGGCACGCCGGCCTTCATCGTCTCCGCCGGGCCGAGCCTCGACCGCAACGTGCATCTCATCGACGAAGCCGCCAAACGCGGGCCGGTCTTCGCCGTGAACACGGCGGCGAAGGCCATCGAGTACCTCGGTGGCCCCGTCGACGTGCTCGTCACCATCGAGTCTCTTCCCGTCGGCGACCAGCTCGCGCAGAGCGCCAGGGCGCTGCTGCTGGACATCTCCGCGCACGCATCGAGCTTCGACGCGCCCATCGAGCCGAAGGTGGTGACCTTCGGCCTCGAGCGCGCCCAGTACGTGGCCGACCACCTGGGCGTCGGCGAGTTTCCTACCGCGGGCAACGTCGGGACCTTCGCGGTCCAGGCCGCGCTCAACCTCGGGGCCAACCCGGTGGTGCTGCTCGGTCAGGATTGCGCCTTTCCGGACGGGCGCATGTACGCCTCCCATTGCGACCGGGACATGTGGCGCGCGCGGGTGGAAGGCGGGGACGTCGTGCTCGAGTGCGATGAAGAGCTCTGGACGCTCTTCAGCGAGTACGAGCTCCCGGCCGCGCAGGTCACGGAGCTGGTCAAGCTGCCCCGCTGGGGAGGCGAGGGCCTCGTGGCCTCGAACCCCATGTTCGCGCGCATCGCGGCGTACCTCGCCAGCCTCAGCCTCGCGCGGCCGGAGTACTTCGACCGGCGTCTCGTCAATGCGACCGAAGGCGGCGCGCGCATCGACGGTTGGGAAGAGGCGCGCCTCGAGGACCTGCTCGCGGAGCTGCCCGTGCGCGAGCACGGCCTGCACGCGGCCCTGGCCCATACGCCGCGCTACACCGGGGCCGAGATCGACCGGGTCCGGAAGACCATCCAAAGCGAGCTGCGGGCCGTGGAGCGCATGGCCGGGAAGTGCCTCGACAAACGGGGCCCGGCCCGGGACGAAGCCGCCGCGAAGCTCCGCCGGGCCGCGGCCAAGACGCCCCTCGTCAACGGCCACGCGACCGGGCGCCTGCTGACGCTTCGCCGGGAGAACCCCCCGGACCGGGCCCGGCAGACCTTCCGGGAGATCAAGAGCTCGGCGCGTCTCCTGCGCTTCGCGGTCTGACACCCGGTCGGCGGGCCCGGGAGACGGAACGATGGAGACCAGCCTGGCGCAGGGCTCGTCGCGTCCCTTCGAGGCCAGCCTCAGCCGGGTCCCTTGGGGTGACGGGGCCCCGTGCGGACGTATTCGCCGGAGGCCCAGCGCTCGGCTTCGACCGGGTCGTAGGTGACGAAGTCTTCGCTCTCGTCTTCCTGGCGGACGCGATGGGCGGCTTTCGCGCCGCGGGGCGTGGCGACCAGGACGGCGACGCGGGCGAAGGCGCTCTGGGCCCGGGCCCGGACCTGGACCATTCCTTGCCGGAAGACGCGGTCCTCGCGCAGCGTCGTGTTCCGGACGTCCACCACCAAACCCATGGAGGCGTGACGGGCCTCGGCGCCTTCGAGGCAGCGCCCGTAGCAGCCCACGACGTCCGCGCTGGAGGCGCCCACCGTGGGCCGACGGATCAGCCAGGCGATGCCCAAGGAGGCATCCTCGAAGAGCGCCACGTGGGGCGTGCTGACCAGCAGGGAGCGCACGGCAGGAGTATGCGCGTGTCGCACATGGAACACAATTGACTAC
>JBCCAW010000146.1:0-11255 GCA_039814655.1 Myxococcota bacterium
GACGTCGCCGAAGAGCTCTTCGGCGACGTCGATCCCGTGCACTTCGCGCTCGTCGGCCCCGGGGCCGAGCTGCCGGCGCAGCTCCTCGGGAGCCACGCGCCGCGGGAGGTGGGGGCCTTCGCGGACGCCCGCGGCCAGCGCCGCCTCGTGCTGCTGGCGAACATCGACGACGCGCCCTTGCAGACGCAAATCGAGGCCCTCGAAGGCCAGGGGCTGGCCCTCGCGGCCGTTGCGCTCGTGCTCGCCGTGGCCTTTGCGGTGACCGTGGCCTACGGGCTCTCCCGGGGCCTCCGGGAGCTGGAGGCCGCGGCGCGGCGCGTCGGCGCCGGGGACCTCGACTCCACGCTGACGCTGCCGGGGCGGCGCACGGGGGTCGGGCGCACGGCGGAGGCCTTCAACGCCATGACCCGTGAGCTCGCGGCGACGCAGCGCAAGCTCCTCCGCGCAGAGCGCATCGCCGCCTGGCGCGAGGTCGCCCGGCGCATCGCCCACGAGATCAAGAACCCGCTCCAGCCCATCCAGATGGAGATCGAGACCATGCGCAAGCTGCACGCGCGCGGTCACGCGAGCTTCGACGCGGAGTTCGACGCCTCCACGGGGGTCATCCTCGAGGAGGTGCAAAGGCTCAACGCCATGGTCACGGAGTTCAGCCGCTTCGCGC
This sequence comes from Myxococcota bacterium, assembly GCA_039814655.1. GTDB lineage: Bacteria > Myxococcota_A > Polyangia > Polyangiales > Houyiibacteriaceae > CALCTH01. The sequence goes on from JBCCAW010000146.1 coordinate 662, forward strand.
GGCTCCCGGCACCGACGCCGACGCGCGTGGATCTCCGGGAGCTCGCCGGGCAGGTCGCGACGCTGCACCCCACGGTGCGCCTCCTGCCCGGGCCGCCGGCGCCGGCGCGCGTGGACCGGGACCAGCTCACGCAGGTGCTCGTGAACCTCGTGCAGAACGCCGTCGATGCGGCCGACGCGCGGCACGGGACCGGGCGCGGCGAGGTGCGCCTCCTCCTCGGCTCCTGCTCCCTGGACGACGCCCCGGGCGTCGAGATCCGCGTCGAAGACGACGGACCGGGAGTCGCCCCGGAGGACCGGCTCCGCATCTTCGAGCCCTACTTCACGACGAAGAGCTCCGGCACGGGGCTCGGCCTGGCCATCGTGCACCGCATCGCCCTCGACCACGGGGGGAGCGTCGACGTCGAAGAGGCCCCCGGCGGTGGCGCCGCCTTCGTGCTCCGTTTGCCGGAAGCCGGCCCGCCGGCGGCGCTCTCGGCGACGCTCTCCGAGGCCGAGCTCCCGCTGGGCGGCTCGCGCATGCGCTGAGACCGGCGCCGCCGCGGTGGCGCGAGGTGCGGCTCCGCGTGTACAACCACGCCATGCGTGGCGTTCTGACCGTCTCCCTCTTCTTCGCTCTCACTGCCTGCGGCGGGGCCATCGAGCCGGCCGCGGGGCCCGGAGGCGTGGCCGGCTTCGATGGCGCCGGGACGCCGGAGCTCTCGGCCGGGCGTCTGACCGATGGCCTCGTCATCCCCGGCGGTGACATCCGGTCCTTTCCCGTGACGGACGAATCGGTGACCGCGGCGACGGAAGCTTGCCGCCAGGCGTGCGTCGACGAAGCCAGCTGCGTCGCCTTCACCATCGCCCGCCCCGTTGGCGACACGCCGCCCATGTGCACGCTCAAGAGCGAGGTCGCGGCGCCGGTGGAAGACACCTGCTGCGCGAGCGAAGTCATCACCCGCTGACGCGCCCTCGGTGGCGCCCGGCCGCCGTGCGCGGCGCGCCGTGCTGCGCCACAGTCTCCGTGCATGGCCAAGGCGCTCCTCTGCCCGAGCTGCGGGGCTCCGCTCCCAGAGTCGAAGCCCGGCTCCATGGTGACCTGCACCTACTGCAAGGTCACCACCCAGCTCCCGGCGCCGCCCCCGAAGCCAGCGCCGCCGGTGCGGCCGCGGCCAACGCCGCGACCCAAACGCGCTCGGCGCCGGCGCGAGAGACCCGAACGCACGGGGCCCGGGGCCTTCACCCGGCTGCTCGGGTTCCTCCCGCTCGCGGCCGCCCTCGCTTTCGCGGCGCACACGCTCCTCGGCGGGCCCCTCGGAGAGCTCCTCGGCGACGACGTGGACCCGCGCCAGCTCCTCCCGGAGGGCGCCTCGCTCCCGGCGCTCCCGCCCGCGCTGGGCGGCTACGACGGCACGGAGCCCTTTCGCTGCGGCGGCAACGACCGGCGCAGCCTCCGTGACCGGGACCTTCGCTTTCCCGGGCGCGCCGCCGTCGTGGTCGAAGGCAACTGTCAGCTCCACCTGGAGCGCGTGCGCGTGGAGGGCTCCGTGGGCATCGAGCTACGCGGCAACGGACGCGTGTCCCTCGAGGGCGTGACCATCCGGAGCACGGGCCCGACGCTGATTCTCGAGGGGAACGCCCGCGCCGAACTCGTGGAGGTGCTGCTCGTGAGCGACGAAGCCGCCCTCGAGCTCTCGGGCAACGGGCGAGTCACGGCCTACTCGGGGCGCATCGAGGGGAGCCCGCGCGCCGTGCGGAGCCGGCGCCGTAGCCAGCTTCGCGTGCACGACGCGGAGGTCGTCAACCGCGGGCGCCGAGACGCTGCGACGGAGCCCTTCGCCCGGGACGAGGTCGAGGGCCCGGGCGACGCGAAGCCCAAGGCTCAGCCGCCTTCCATTCCGTAGCTGCGCATCTTGCGCTGGAGCGTGCGCCGGTCGATGCCGAGGGCCGCCGCGGCGTGAGTCACGTTGCCCTGCTTGTCGGCGAGCACGCGCTCGATATGCAGCCGCTCCACCTCGGCGAGGCTGGCGCTCGTGGGCAACACTGGGGGTGCGCCCGCCCCGGGGCGCTCGCTCGTGGCGCCGGCGTGCCCGAAGATGCTCCCGGCGATCATCTTCCGGAGCAGGTCCGCCCCGATCTCGTTGCCCTCGGCGAAGAGCGCCGCCCGGCGAAGCACGTTGAGCAGCTCACGCACGTTGCCCGGCCAGTGGTAAGCCTCGAGGGCGCGCTGCGCGCCCGCGTCGAGCACGAGCGAGCTCTTCCCGAGGCGCCCGAGCAGGTGCTCGGCGAGCGGAAGAACATCGTCCTTCCGGTCCCGGAGCGGAGGCAGGACCACGGGAAAGACCTGGAGCCGAAAGTACAGGTCCTCGCGAAAGTTCCCGGTCTGCACCTGGGCCCAGAGATCCCGGTTCGTCGCCCCGAGGATGCGCGCGTCCACGGCGACCTCCTTGTTGCCGCCGACGGGGCGCACGCGGCGCGTCTCCAGCGCGCGGAGCAGCTTCGCTTGCAGGTCGAGGGGCAGCTCTCCGAGCTCGTCGATGAAGAGTGTGCCGCCGTCGGCTTCGCGGAAGAGGCCAGGCCGGTCGGCGGTGGCGCCGGTGAACGCGCCCCGCACGTGCCCGAAGAGCTCGCTCTCGAATAGCTCGCGCGGCACGGACGCAGCGTTGAGGGCCACGAAGGGGCGTTTCGCCCGGCCGCTCGCCATGTGCAGGTGCCGGGCGACGACCTCCTTGCCCGTGCCCGTCTCCCCGAACACGAGCGCCGTCTCATCCGAGGGGCCGACGGTCGTGATGAACTTCCGGACCGATTGCATGGCCTGGCTCACGCCCACGAGCGGCGGATGCTCGTCGCCGCCGGCGGCCTTGACGCGGCGGGTCTCGGCGACGGCTTCCCGGAGCAGCGGCTCGAGCATCTCCGCATCGACGGGCTTTTCCAGGAAGGAGAAGGCGCCGAGCTGCATGGCCTCCACGGCGGCCTGCACCGTACCGTGGCCCGTGAGCACGACGATGCGCGTGGCCGAGCCGCCGCGTCGCCGCAGCACCTCGAGGCCGTCCATGCCCTTCATGCGCAGGTCGAGGAGCGCGGCTTCCGGCGCGTTGCCCCCGGTGAGCAGCGGGAGCGCCTCTTCGCCGCTCGCCGCCTCGAGCACCTCGAAGCGCACGCGGCGGAGGGCCTTCCGCACCGCGAAGCGGAAGGCCTGGTCGTCGTCGACGATGAGCACGCGGCCCAGCGTGGCCGTCATCGCACGGCCTCCGCGACGACGGGCTCCGCGGCCGTCTCCACGACGGGGAGCCTCACGCTTCGCGCCGGGAGCGTCAGCACGGCCCGGGCGCCGCCTTCGTCCCGGTTGTGGAGCGCGAGCGTGCCGCCCATGGCCTGAGCCAGCATGTAGGACGTGTAGAGCCCGAGGCCCGTGCCCTCGCCCGGCGGCTTGGTCGTGGCGAAGGGCTCGAAGAGCCGGGCCACCATGTCTTCGGGCAGCCCCGGCCCCTCGTCATCGACGAGGAGGCGCACCTGGCGACCGTCGGCGTCGCCGTGCACGCGCACCGTGCCGCCGCTCGGGCGCATGGCATCGAGGGCGTTCTGGAAAAGGTTGACGAGGATCTGCACCAGCCGATCCTTGTCGCCGACGACCTCCAGGCGCTCGAGGGACTCGTCCACCTCGACCTGCCGCTCTTCGTCGCGCACTCCAGCCACGACGATGGCTTTGGCTCGTTGGGCCACGGCGACCAGGGGTACGCCGTCGTCGATGCGCGCCCGGACCAGGTCTCCGCCCGCCAGGAGCGCCTGGGTGATGCGCCCGAGACGGCGCGTCTCGTCGCGGATGAGCGTCGCGGACTCGCCGAGGTCCTCGGTCAGCTCCTCCGGCGCCCCGAGCGTACCGAGGGCCTGCAGCATGTCCGTGGCGAGGGTCCGGATGGTCGCGAGGGGGGTGTTCAGCTCATGGGCGACGCCCTGGGCCACGCGGCCGAGGCTGGCGAGGCGCTCCGCGAGCACGAGCTGCCGCTCGGCGAGCATGGCCGAGGTGCGGTCGACGTAGAGGTTCATCACCCGGGGCGGGCTCGTCTCGTCGATGGGGAAGACCAGCATCTCGTAGACGCGCTCTTGCCCGGCCACCGTCGCCGCGAAGCGGCAGCGCCCGCTCTCGCCGCCTTCTCGCGCGCCGTGCATGGGACAGACGCCCGTCGCGTCGCGCTCGCAGGCGCGAAGCTCCCCGGCGCAGGTCCAGGTGCCGCCGACCCGGGACGCCGGGGCGAGGGCCTCCGCGCGCCGGTTTCGCCAGAGCACGGTCCCGTCCCCGGCGATGACCTCGAGGCCCGCTTCGAGCTCGTCGAGCGTGTTGGAGAGGAGCTGGTACTCGAGGGCCGCGCGGTCCCGGGCCGCGGCCAGCGCTTTCTCTCGGTCCCGGAGCTCCCGGGCGGCGTGCATCACGATGTAGGCCGCGCCGATCACCGTGGCGACGAAGGCCGCCACCTCGCTGAGCACGTCGAAGGGCGGCACCGGGTCCCAGCGGCCGATGCGCATCTCCGGCACCACGAGCGGCAGGGCGAGGAACGCCGCGCCGAAGAAGCAAAAGCCGATGGCCACCACGGTCCACCGGGGCCCACCGAGGATGGCGATGAGCGCCACGTGAAAGACGTAGAAGGGCAAAAAGGGCGTCTCGACGCCGCCGGCGGCCCAAAGGAGCAGCGTGAGCAGGAGCAGGTCCACCAGCGCCTGGGCCACGCCCGCGCGAGGCCCGACGGCGACCACGCCCGAGCGGAGCGCGCGCCAGAGCGCGAAGTTGAAGGCGACGCCGACGAGGCCGATGGCGAGCATGAGGCCGCCGGCCACACCGGGAAAGAGGCCCCCGTAGGCGAGAATCGCCCCGATCAAAGCGCCACTCATGGCACCCCATCGCATCTTGATGAGCCACCGTGTGCGGTCCAGGCCGAACTCCTGCACACGCCGCTCGGGAAAGAGGAGCGAGCTGCGCGGGTCGACGGTCCGAAGCGTCACACGCGAGACATGGTGTCTATCGCCGGGCCTGGCTACCGCGAGGTAGCGTCGCGACGTGGCAAACGCCGGTCCTTCCTTCGAGCGCGTCGATCACGGAGTGAAGGCCCGCGCCCTCCGCCTGGCCGGCGTGGACTGCATCGAAGCGGTGCTCGGAGCGACGGACGAGGAGGCCAAGGAGAACGCGCCGCTCCCCCTCGTGGTGAGCTTCCACGGGCGCACGGACCGGCCCCGGACGCCCGGGCGGCTCGGGTCCCTTCCGCCGCGGCGCTGGGTCTTTCCCGCGGGTCCGGACGAGGACGGCGATGGCTTCGCCTGGCTGCCTCATTCGCTCACGGGTCTGCCGAATGTGGAGGCGGCCATCGCCGGTGCGCTCCCTGGCCGCGTGGCGGCCGTGGCGACCTTTCTCGAAGCCCTGACGGAGACGCGCCCCACGCTGGGCCCGCCGCTCGTGACGGGCTTCTCCCAGGGGGGCGTGATGGCGCTCTCGCTGGCGATCCTCGCGCCCGAGCGCGTGGCCGCGGCCATCGCCGTGGCCGCCTGGTTTCCCCCGGGATTGCTCCCGGAGCGCAAGGCGCCGCGCCCGCGCATCCAGGCCATGCACGGCACCGCGGACCCGGTGGTGCCCTTCGCGCCGATGCGCGCCCTCGTGCCGCGCCTACGCGCCCTCGGCCACGCCGTCGACTGGCTGGAGCTCGACGGCGTGACCCACGACTCCGGGCCCGTCACCTACCGACCCACGCGCCGCTGGATCGAAAGCTGGGTGCGGGCGCAGACCGCTAGTCGTTGACGATGAGGAACTCCACGCGGCGGTTCCGCTCGTGGCACTCGTCCGTGTCCTCCTCGCAGACGGGCTCGGTCTCGCCCACGCCGGAGTGCTCGAGGGCGATGGTCACGCCCTCGCCCTCGAGGTAGCGCGCGACGGAAGCGGCCCGGCGCTCGCTGAGATCCTGGTTGTAGTCGTGCGTGCCTTCGGCGTCCGTGTGCCCGACGATGCGGAGGCGGCCGATCTCGCCCGTGTGGTTGGCGATGAGCTTGGCGACGTTGTCGAGAAGGCCGAAGGAGTCCTCGAGGATCTCGTCGCTGTCCGTGGCGAAGTGGATCACCCCGTCGAGCTCGAGGTGGTCATCGACGATGCGCACGTCCTCGGGGTCATCGGCGGGCGGCGGTACGTCCACCGGAGGCGCCTGCACCGTCGTGCGGGTGTCGGTCTCGGCTGCGCTCCCGCCGCAAGCGGCCAGGGCAGTGATGATGAAAAGTAGAAACGCGCGCATGTCCTCTCCTCCCTCGGTCGCGACGACCGATTCGCCGCACCCCCTAGCACCTCGGCGCCCTCTCTCGGTAGCGTAGGGCCATGCCGAAGAAGCAATTCGCCCTCGAGGCGGGGGGCCCCAAGCGCCTGCACCTGAAGTGGAAGGGCATTTGGAAGAACATGGAGGTGCGCTTCGACGAGCAGCTCCTCGGCACCATCGAGAACCAGGCCATGTTGAAGCAGGGCCGCAGCTTCGCGTTGCCGGACGGGAGCCAGCTCGTGGTGCGGCTCAGCACGGGCATGGGCGCCGAGCTTCACGTGTCGCGCGACGGCGTACCCTTGCCGGGTTCCGGCGCCGACCCCGCCGCGCGCGTCGCGACCGCCGCGCACGTGATGATGTTCATCGGCGGCTTCAACATCGTGCTCGGCATCATCGCCATCGCCCTCGACAACGAGATGCTGCAGATGATCGGGCTGGGCCTGCCGTCCCTCATCTTCGGCCTCGTCTATGGCGTGCTCGGCTTCGCCGTGAAGAAGGCGCACTCGCTGGTGGCGCTCGTCGCGGGCACCGGGCTCTTCGTCGTGGACGGTCTCGTGACCCTCGGCTTTGCCATCGCCGAAGGCGGCCGACCGGGCGTGGGCGGCGTCGTCGTGCGCGTGTTGCTCGCCATCGCCATGGTGAAGGGCATCCCGGCGCTCCGGGAGCTCCGCGCGCAGGCCGCCCAGGACAACCCGCAGGGCTTCTGAGCTGGCGCCGCTTCACTCGCGGAGCGCGGCGACGTCGGGAGCCTCGAGCACGCTCCGGAGCAGCCGATCGATCAGGCGCTCCGTCGCGCTACGCTCCGCGCGCTCTTCGCTCAGGCCAAGGGCCCGCTCCTCGGCCGCGGCTTCGGCGAGCGGCGAGCAGGCGTAGGCGTCGAGCAGCGTCAGCGTCCCGCGCGCCGACACCCACACGCGCGTGGGGCCGCCGCGCCCGGCGTATTCGCTCGTGACCTCGAGGAAGGCGACGACGTCCACAGGGGCCTCGCCCGGGGAGAGGCCCGCGCAGAGCTCGGCCGCGGAGCCGCCCCGGGACCCGCTCACGAGCTCCGGGCGGCGCTCCGGGGAAAGCCCGGTCAGCTCGCCGAGCGCCGTCTGCGCGAGCGCGGCCTCCCAAGGCGCGGGCTCCTCGCCGCGGGCGCTGGTGTGGACGGCGAGGCGCGTATTCGCGAGCGTGGCCTCACGAAGCGGAACGGTCGCCTGCCCCAGGTCGAGCTCCGCGGCGAGGCGCCCGAGGAGTCGTTCGGAATCCACGCGCACGTTCAGCTCGGAGGGCGCCTCCGGCGCGGCGGCGGACTCGAGCGGCGCGACCCCCGCCGCCACGGTGAGGCGGTGCGACGCGTCACCCGGGCCGCGGACCAGGAGGGGCAGCCCTTCCGACGCGTCCGCGGGACCCACCCGCAGGCCGGGCGTCTGCCACATGCCCGACGGGCCGAGCACCGCGGGGCGCGGCTCGAAGCTCAGCCCCGCGAGGCGCGCGCGGAGCTCCGCGAGCGCGCGTTCACGCCGGCCTTCCGCGTCAGCGCAGCCGGGTGGAAGGTCCTCCGGCGGCGCCAGCGCGGCCAGACGCTCGCATCCAAAGGCGTCGATGAGCGTGGCCGCCGCAAGCGCGCGCGCGTCTTCGAGCGGCGTCCCCGCGGGGAGCGCCGCGGGCTCGCCTTCACGCGGACCGTAGGGCAGCGCCGCGAGCTGCTCGGCGGGAGTCCCCGGCACCGAGAGGCTCATCGCGCCGCCGTCCCGCGGCTCCATGCGCTCCTCGGGAAACGCCGCGCCGGCGAAGAGCGGCGCCCGGCCCGGGCCCACCAGCTCCTCGAGCATTCGCTCCCGAAGACTCGCGCGAAGCTCCTCGCTCACGGGAGCCACGTGCGTCGAGGCGTCGTCGGGCGCGGACGGGCCCCCGTCGGGCTCCGGAGCAGGCACTTCCGGGCGACCGCTCGCGCCTCCGCAGCCGGCCGCGAGGGCCAGCAGCACCAGGAGGCGCCTCACGGGAGCACCTGGGCTTCGAGGTTGTTCCAGCGCACGCCGGCGAGCGCGTCGCTCTCCTGGAGGCGCGTGAGCCCGCGGCGGAGCACGGCGTCGGGCTCGGCGCCGGCGAGGTTCACGGGCCCGCTGCCCCACTCGCTCTCCTGGGCCACCTCGAAGAGCACGTCCTGGAGCGCCGTGCGGTAGGCCGTGGCGAAGGTCTGGCTCTCGCCGAGGCTGCGCCGCTGGGAGAGGCGCGGCAGCAGGAGCGCCAGGTCCTCGGCGAAGGCGTCCTCTTCGCCGGCGCTTCGGCACACGCGGCCATGGGCGCGGAGCAGCGCGCCGATCTGGAAGAGGTAGTGGTCCACCTCTTCCCGCGCGGCCGCTGGCGCGTTCCCGGCGCCGATGCGAAGCACCTGGGGCATGCGGTCCGCGGCGTCCTCCAGGATGCGCCGCACCATGGGCCGGCCGGCGACGAAGAGCGCGTCCGGCTCGAGGTCTTCCTGCGGCCCGCCGCGCTCGAGGGACCGGCTCACGGCCCGCACCAGGTGCCCACGAAAGCCAGCGTCCGCCAGGCGCCGTGGCGCGTCCACCTCGCCGGCCCGGTACTGGGCGAAGAGCGAGGGGTCGAAGGCCTCCTCCACGATGTCCGCGAGGAAGTCCGTCTGCGCGTTGGCGAGGAGCGCGCCGGTCATGAGCCGAGCGTTCGTGTCGCCCTCGGTCATGGAGCGCGCGACGAGGTCGTAGACCTGAATCTCGAAGTACTCGTTCTGGTTCTCGATGATCTCGTTCTGCTGGACCACGAGCCAGATCTGGAGCGCCGGGATCGCCGTCGCGAGGAGCGAGAAGATCACGACGAGGGTCCGCCGGCGCACCTGAAAGCGCGCCACGGCCTCGAGGAAGGTCCGCGTGTCCGCGAGGATGGCCTTGCGCGTCGGCCAGTCGCTCTGCGGCTCCGAGTAGCCGCTCAGCGTCGTCATGAGCGACGAGAAGCTCCGCACCACGTGGTGCCGGTCGAAGAGCGGGATCAGCAGCCGCCAGGGACGCAGCAGCGACGCCGCCTTGCGCGCGCGGCCGGGCCTGGCCCGCTCCGCCCGGAGCGCGGCCAGCTCGGCCCGGAGCGCCACCAGCTCCTGGCGGAGCGCATCCCGCTCCCGTTCGACCTCGGACACGCGCCACGCCTACCGCACGGCGCCCGCAGAGAAAAGGCGACGGGACTGGACGAAGGGTCTCGCATCGAAAGGCGCCCGTGCCTCCCGATGCGCTCGCGTATGCTCCGCCCATGGGCGAGAGAATCCTCGACGGCGTGCTCGACATGATCGGCCGCACGCCGCTCCTGCGCCTCGCGCGGCTCGGGCCGCCCGGCGGGGGCGAGGTGCTGGGCAAGGCCGAGCTCCAAAACCCCGCCGGGTCCGTGAAGGACCGGCCGGCGCTCGCCATGATCGAGGCGGCCGAGCGGCAGGGGCGGCTCTCCTCCGGCGCCACGGTCATCGAAGCCACCAGCGGCAACACGGGCATCAGCCTCGCGATGATCTGCGCCGTGCGCGGCTACCGCTGCGTGATCGTCATGCCCGAAGACATGAGCGAGTCCCGGCGCGACATTCTCAAGAGCTACGGCGCCGAGGTCGTGCTCACGGACGCCATGGGCGGCATGGGCAGCGCCGTGGACGTCGCCGAGCGCATGCTTCGGGACACGCCCGGCGCCTTCATGCCCGCGCAGTTCGAGAACGCGGCGAACCCGGACGTGCACGCGGCGACCACGGCCGAGGAGATCTGGGAGGCCACCGGCGGTAACCTGGCCGCCTTCGTGGCCGGGGTGGGCACCGGCGGCACGCTGAGCGGCGTCGGCCGCGTGCTCAAAGACCGGAAAGGGGACGTCCGCATCGTGGCCGTGGAGCCGCGGGGCTCGGCGGTGCTCAGCGGCGGCAAGCCGGGCCTGCACGGCATTCAGGGCCTCGGTGCGGGTTTCGTGCCCGAGGTGCTCGACACGGCGCTCATCGACGACGTGGTCACGGTCACCGATCTCGCCGCGGACCGCATGACCCGGCGCCTGGCGCGCGAAGAGGGCATTCTGAGCGGCCCCTCCGGTGGCGCCAACGTGCACGCGGCGATCGAGGTCGCAAGGCGCCTCGACCCGGGCCAGCGCGTGGTGACCATCCTCTGCGACACGGGCGAGCGCTACTTCCGCTAGCGTCCCGGGTCTGCGGTGGCGCAAAGAAGTCGACGAGGATTTCGGTTCGGGGTTGCGTGGGACACGACGAGTCGATGCGGGGCATCGGCGAGGAGGGACGCGCGGGACCTCGGACCGTAGGACCGTCGAGACGTTCGTTATTTCTGCCGGTGACGTTTGGCGCGCCGTTGACCC
>JBCCAW010000651.1:0-3176 GCA_039814655.1 Myxococcota bacterium
GATTTCTGCGCGGAAGGGACTTCGGGCATCTCCGGCGCTCGGCATGCGCGGGCCGAAGCCACGCGGTCGCGTCTGGCTCTGCGCTTGCGTGACGGGACGGGACGGGACGTGGCGGCGGAGCCTGGGGCGCCCGCGACGCGCGTTCGCTAGTCTCCCGCTCATGTCGGACGCGACGCCCGGGCCCTCGGTCCGCTACACGCTCTCCCTCGAGGAGTATCGTGCGTTTCTGAAGGAGCTCTGCGCGCCGCCCGGGGCCAAGAAGCGGCCCTTTCTCGTTCGCCTCGCAGGCCGCGTCGCCTTCGGCCTGGCGCTCGGCGCTGGCATCTCCTTCTTCGGCGGCGACACGCTCCGCGACTTCGTCGCGGGCGGTCCGGCGACGCCCTTTCTGGCGGGCGTGTTGGTGGCAGCCTTCGGGGGCCTGGCCTTGCTGGTCGTGGTTCAGCGGCGCACGGCGGAGCGGCTCACGCCGCAGGCCGGCGGCTACATGCTCACGGACTACGACGTGTCGCTCGGCCCCGCCGGCGTGTCCGTGCGGACGCCGACTTGGGAAGGCACCACCTCCTGGGCCGGCGTCGCGGGCATCGACCTTGCGCGTGAGGTCCTGATGCTGCGCTTCGACCGCGGCGTCGGCATGGGCATTCCCCGGCGGGCCTTCGCCACGCACGAAGGCGAACGCGCCTTCGTGGCCTACGCCCAGGCCCAACTCCCGCTCGCCTGAGCTCGGGCCCCGCCTGCTGGCGCTCCGCAGGCTCGGAACATGCCGATGTCCACAAGGCTTGGGATGCGCTGCGGCACGTCTTGGCGCGCGCGGGCGAAGGCGACGACCCGGGCGCCTTCATCTACGCGGGATCCTTCCGCGATGACATCCGTCTACCCGATGGTGTGGGACGAGCCGCGCGCCGACCTCCTGGAAGAGCACCTCGGCTACTTCCGCCGGCTCAAGGAGGTTCTCGTCGCGGCGCGCGAGCGTGGCTGGAGTCTCACCGTCGCGATGACCTGAGCGCTCGGGGAGGAACCCGCCCGTCACCCTCGGCGGGTCGCTGCGTCTTGATCTTGCGGTCTGAAGGACGCCACGGCGGGCGATGCTCCGCACGGTCCCGCCCGACTTTACGTAACACACGTTGTGCGAGATACGGGCCGCCCTGCCTGGAGGGCGTGGGAGCCACGACCTCGGGCGGAACCAAGCTCACGAGGTTCTGCTTCCGCGCCTCGTCGCGCGACGAGGGCCACCTCCCTTCTACGACGCGGTGGTCCAGCAGCTCTGGCACGCGGGGCCTCAGCCGCCTCCGCGTCTTCGCCCGCATCGCGACTCGCGGGGCCCGTGCGCCCAGCGTAGCTTTGGGCTGTGAACCTCTGGCGCGTGGAACAAGTGGAACCCGCCCGCGCGGTGCTGGATTTCAGCTCCTCCGGGCAGGGGCACAGGACGGTGACGCAGCTTGTGGCCGACGGTGAGATTCTCGCGAACGCGATCGAGTTCACGACGTGGAGCGCTGGAAGCACGCAGGTCGAGGTCTGCTCGGAGTGCGGCGTCGAGCGCTGCGCGTCCGGTGGCTGGGTGGCGCCACGTCGTTCGGGTGAGCACCTGGTTTGGCTGCCGGCCTTTGACGAGCTGGCGGAGGACGACGCCGAGTTCGGGCCGCCGCGTTACTTCGCGGAGCGTGGGCTTCCCGTCTTCGAGCCGCCCGCCGCAGGCAGGGTCGCTGCGACGGTGGGCGTCGCCTTTCAGGAGCTACGCGCTCTGAGCTACCGAGAGGTTGCCCTGCTCCTCCAATGGACGGCACCTGGACGCCTCCTGGGCCTTCCTCCAGCTCCCCCACGGGTTCGGCGCGAAGACGTTCTCGCAATCAGCTCGGGCGACCGCGAAGAGATGCTCGGCCGCCTAGATGAGCTACTTGCGGTGGCGCTCGGGTCCGATGCGGAAGTCGTTTTGCAGAGCCTGAGCGACGCGACCGAGCCCGTGGGCTTCTTCCTCGACCTGCCGGGCCACCCCGAATGGACGCCGCTGGTTCATTCTCACGACCGTCTAGAGCTTTGGGTCGCCGGCCTCGTCGTGCGGCCGACCACCTGAAGGCATTGGAACCTACCGACGCTAGATCTTCAGGACGGCGACGAAGTCTGGGAAAGGTGGTGCGATCTCGACCCACTCGTTCTCGCGACCATCAGCCCAACGAAGCCGGGCGATAGTCCGCATGACCCCTCCGGCCTTTACGTGACATACGCTATACAAATACGGGCCGCTCTTCTGGAGGGCGCGGGAGCTGCTGCTGATGAACTCACGAAGACTGTCTTTGCCCAAGGGGTGGCCTGCCATCGCAGAGCGCATCGCTTCAGCTCTCACGGAGAGCGTCGACGCCTTTCCGCAAGAATCGGTGGTCTCGATGCGCCGCGCTCTAGAGCCCGATTCTGCCGACGGAAAGCTCGACGAGGACGCCCTGCGGTCGGCCTTCGAAGACCTCATGACTTCCGATTCCGATTCCGATGCCATGGCCGTTCTTACGGTTGCAATCGCCCAACTAATACCAATCGACGACTACGCTTTCTTCGATAAACACCCGAGATTGTGGCAGAAGTGCGCGAGGTTGGCTGCGTCCACCCCCCTCGAGTACGAAGAGCGCGGCCGGATTCTGCAGGAGGACCTGCTGTACAACCACTACCGCGACGCACTGTTCTTGACATATCGGCAGGACGGCTTGGATTCCGCGCTGCAGGTCATACTTACAAACGATTTCCTAACATCGGGCGAGCTCGGGAGGCGAGTTGGACAAAACGCGCTACTTGCGCTCGTTCGTGAGGGACTCAGAGGTCGTTCATCGGAACTCATTAGAGTTCGTGCCGCGTTTCCGGACATGGGTGCGCTTGTTCGCAAGATAGACCAGCTGTTGGGCGACTAGGGCGATAGTCAGCATGAAATCCCCCGGACTTCGCGTAACATACGTTATGCGAAATACATAGAAACGAACGCGACGCGCTCTCTCGGAAGGGCGTTGTCGCGTCGCGTCGTCGGCTGGGCCCTGCGCGACACCCTCGGCCGCGAGCTCACGTTGAGCGCGCTCCACAAGGCTCTCCTCATGCCCCGCGGCCAACGCTGCCTGACCAACGACCCGCTCTCAACTGAATTGGGTCAACTCCAGGCATAGAGGTGTAGCTGAGTTCGCGGTCTCAGTCACACGTATCAC
>JBCCAW010000292.1:0-7413 GCA_039814655.1 Myxococcota bacterium
GATCGGCGACGGTCGGGCCCCTCAGCTCGTGCACGATTGCGCCCCTGCACCACAAGCGTACCACAAGAAGTCGTGGCTGTGCCGAGCGCATTACGGTCAACAACGGTCCAAAGGGTCAAGATAGCTTCCACTGTGGGCCTCGGTCGCCGCTCTCCACCCAAGCAAAGGAGTGGCGCTGCGCCTCCCACCTCCGACCATCCGCGGGCAACTCCAAGGACTTGAGCCAATTACCAACAAGACGTCCACTTCGCCAGCCACTGAGCACCCAGGGTGAGACCACCATGTAACCCACCTGGAGTCGAGATCCTCATCGCGCTCGTTCGCCGCCGCGTCTGATCAGAAAACGAAGGGGGCCATGACGAACTTGGCGCCCGCCGATCGGTGTGCCGGGCGCCGCGTCTACAGAAACGTATGCGGCTCTACGTTCTCTGGCCCGTCCTCGTCCTCGTCCTCGGCTGCGGCAGCGACACTGTCGCCATGGTCGACGGGCCCGACGCCAGCGTCGACGCATCGGCAGGCGACGCGGGCACGCCGGGTGCGTGCGCGGACGCGCGCGAGGTCGGGTCCTTGGACGACGTGGTCGCCCTCGTGCCCGAGACCTTCGGGTCGAGCGAGTTCGAGGTGGACCAGGCCGTGAGCGGGTCCATCCGCGCGACGGAGACCTTCGACCTGCTCTTCGCCGCGCTACCTCTCCCGAGCGATTGCGTCGCTCCGCCGGAGGGCCGCTGCACCACCGAGGTCGTCGGCGGCTCCTTCCGAGACTATCCGGAGAGCCGCATCTCCTTCATCGAGGGTGGCGTTCGGGTCACGCCGGGCGCGCTCTTTCAGCTGCGCTTCAACGTGGTGAACTGGGTCGATGGGACCCGCTTCGTCGAGGTCGTGCTCGAGCAGGCTCCATGCCTGCCTTGCCTCGACGACAACCTGCGCTGCGCAGAGGACGACGGCTGCTACCCCATCGGCGCCGGCAGCTACTGCCAAAGCTGCCTCCGCGGTTCCGAAAGCCGCTGCGCGTGTTGGGAGGTTGGCGACACCTTCCGCACGAGCGGGCAGTGCACGATCATCCGCTTCTCTGAGCCGCCGGTGATGGGGGAGTGTAGCGCCGAGGGCGAGTGCATCGAGCTCGACTGAGCGGTGGCTCCTCGATGGCGAGAGCGATTGACGCCTGCGCCTGATAGCGTCCGCCGCATGCAGGTCGGGAAGGTCCTGGTGACCACGGATTTCTCGGAGGCGGCGAACGCGGCCATCGGCGTGGCCCATGGCTTCGCCGAGCGTTTCGGCGCGTCGCTCTCCTTGCTCCACGTGCACGAGCCCGCGCCGACGCTGCAGGAGCGGCTGCTCCCGAAGGGCAGCGTGCGCCATGCCGACGCAAAGGCTCACGCGGAGAGTCGCCTCGCCGCGCTCGCCTCGAAGCTCGGTCTCGAGAATGTGGCGCTGCACGTGGTCATGGACCCGAGCCCCATCGAGGGCATTCTCAAGCACGTCGACGCGGAATCCGTCGACGTGGTCGTCATGGCCACGCACGGCCACACGGCGCTCGAGCGGCTCCTCGTCGGCTCCGTGACCGAGCGCGTGGTACGCCATGCTCCCTGCGCCGTGCTGACGGTGAAACCGGGCCGGCGCCCGCTCGGCTGAAGCGTCCGCACGGTGCTCTACGCGGTGGTGCCCTACGCGGTGGTGCCTTGCGCGGTGGTGCCTTGCGCGGTGGTGCGTTGCGCGGTGGTGCCTTGCGCCGTGGTGCCTGGCGCGGTGCGAGAGGCCGTTAGTTCGGTTTGTCGGGTCCGTCCCCGTAACGGCCCCGAAATCATGAAGAGATCGGGCGCGTTAGTTCGGTTTGTCGGGTCCGTCCCCCGAAAACGGGCCACGTGGCGCAGTGCCGCGTGGCCCGTTTGCGTGGAAGCGCGGGGGGAGAGGCTACTCCGCTTCGGCGGGCGGGAAGGGCTGCGGCGAGGGCTGCGGCGGGAGTCTCGGCGGGGCAGCCGAGCGAGGCGGCGCCGTGTCCTGGCCCATGCGCTCGCGGAGCGCCTGGGTCAGGTCCACGCCCGTAGCGGCCTTGATCTGCTCGTTGGCGCCGACGAGCGTCCCCGCGAGTGATCCGCCGCCGTCACCGCCGCTGCCGCCGCCGTCTCCGAGCACGGTCAGCCGGTCGACGCGAAGCCGGCCGATGGTGCTGCTCACCTGCTTGAGCACGGGCACGAGCTTCTGCATGAGCAGCACGTCCCGGCCCGAGGCGCCCTGGCCCCGGTAGCTCGTGGCGAGGTCCGTGAGCACCTGCGCCGTGGCCTTGCCCTGCTCCACGATCTGGACCGCGTCGGCCTTCGCCCGGGCGATGGCCTGGTCCCGCTGCGCCTCCGCCGGGCGAATCACGTCCGCCTGGAGCTGCAGCCGCGTCTGCTCGATGCGCGCCTCCTGCATACGCACCTCGGCCTGGCTCTGGGCCAGGAGCGCCTGCACCTCCGCGAGCTGCTCGGCGATCATCGCCTCGCGCTTCGAGGTGGCGTCGGCGATGCGGCGCTCGTTCTCCTTTCGCGCGACGGTGATGGCCGCCTGGAGCTTGGCGAGCTCGCCCTTCATGAAGTTCTGGAACTTCACCTCCGAGGCGTCGGCCTGGGCGTCGGCCTCGGCCACCTGCGCGTCCCGGCGAATCGCCGCGCTCCGCATGCGTCCGATGGCGTCGAGGTAGCCCACCTCGTCGCTCACGTTCTGAATGTTGAGCGTGTCGAGCACGAGGCCGATCTTCTCGAGGTCGTGGCCGGCTTCCTCCGTGAGCTTCGCGGCGAAGGCCTCCTTGTCCCGGTTGACCTCCTCCGGCGTCAGCCCCGCCAGCACGCCGCGGAGGTTGCCTTCGAGCGTCTCCCGGCCAACGCGCATGATGTCTTCCCGGCTCCGGCCGAGGAAGCGCTCGAGCGCGTTGTGAATGAGCGGCATCTCGCCGGGCACCTTGATGTTGGCGACGCCGTTCACGTTGAGCGGGATGCCGCCCTTCGAGTAGGCGTTCTGCACCGTGATCTCGATGATCATGTTGGTCAGGTCGACGCGGTCGACGACTTCGATGAGCGGGATCTTGATGGCCCGCCCGCCCTTCACGATGCGGTAGTGCGTGACCAGGTGGCCGTGCTGGTGCTTGCGGCCGCTGAACACCAGCACCTCGTTGGGCTGGCACACGTAGAGCATGTTCCGGATGACCAGCAGCGCCGCCGTGAAGGCGACGACGAGCAGGCCCAGGAGGACGAGAATCGCGGGGCCCATCAGAGTGCTCCTCGGGGCGGAAGCGCGCTCCGCCGTAGGCCCGTATGGCCGCCTTCACTGAGAATCTTCGGGACGTCGACGCCCGTGGACTCGGCGAGCGAGCGCAGCACCTCGGTGACCATATGTGGGTAGGTGGCCGCGTAGCTTGCCATGCCCTTGCCGTCGCCGTGGTCGAGCACGTTGACCTCGCCCACCTCCACGTCGTCGAGGTGCTCGACCACCGTGCCGATGATCTCCTCGAGGTGCTGGATGATGTAGATCTCCCGCGCCTGCGGGCCCATGGACTTCCAGGCCCCGCCCATCAGCTCGAGCACCTGCACGGCGGCGGCGCCGTTCTCCGCCGTAGGCGCCGCCTCGCCGACGGCGAGAATGGCCCGGGCCTGGCGCTGCACGTCCGCAGGAATGACCACGTCGGCCTGGAGCCGGCGCTCCTCGAGGGCCGCACGGAGCTGCTGGAGGTCCTTTTCGGCCTCGGCGCGCGCGGTCTTCGCTGCGGCCTCGGCCTCGCGCTCCACGGCCTGCGCTTCACCCTCGAGCTCGGCGCGCACCTGCCGGAGCTGGTTGCGCAGCGAGAGGATGGCCTTCTCGGCCTCGGCCTTCGCCACCTCGGCGCGCTGCGACGAAGCCGCCTGGGCCTGGGTGATGACCTGCTGGGCTTCGTTCTCCGAGTTCTCCGCGTCGCGGAGCGCCCGGGCGATCTTCGGCCGGCCGAGGCTGTCCAGGTAGCCGGTCTGGTCGCTGACGGTCTGAATCTTCAGCGTGTCCAGGGCCAAGCCGAGCTTGTTCAGGTCGTCCACGGCCGCGTGCGTGAGCTTGTTGGCGAAGGCGAGCCGGTCCTCGTTCACCTGCTCCGGCGTCAGCCCGGCGATGACCTCGCGGACCGCGCCTTCGAGGGTCTGCTGGGCCACGGTCTGCACCTCGCGGAGCGAGCGCCCGAGGAAGCGCTCGATGGCGTTCCGCAGGTAGCGCATGTCCGACGCGATCTTCACGTTGGCGATGGCGTGAATCTGCAGCGGGATGTTGCCCGCCGAGTAGGCGTTGTGCACCACGATGTCGATGGGCAAGAGGCGCATGTCCATGCGGTCCACGCGCTCGAGAATCGGGATCTGCAGCTTTCGCTGACCCTGGCGCAGCACCGAGTAGCCGAGGCGCGTGCCGTCGGCCTGCGTGTAGGCCCGGCCGCTGAAGACGAGCACCTCGTTCGGCTGCGCGATCTTCAGGAGCGCCTTGTAGATCCCGATGATCACCAGGAGACCGACGGCAAGAACCAGCGCGCCGATGGCGATGGCCCAGAGGCCCTGGTCGACGCCGCTCAGGGCGTCCGTAGGTACGTCGTTTGCGTACCCCCCGTAGGGTTGATTCATGTTCCCCTTCTCTCCTTCATCGCGCGCAGCCGCCGAGGCTCCTGCGCAACCTTAGGGCCTTACGTTACGTCAGGCCGTGCCCTTCCCGGGAGTCGCCCGGCCTTCTCGGGCCCATATCCCCGAGTGGCTAGGGTCCGCGGTACACGCACCGGGCGCTTTTTACGCCCCTGGCACGTGGCTTCTTCTACTCGTCGGCCACGCGCGCGAGCTTGGCCCGCGTGCCGTCCATTTCGATGATCATCGCGTGCTCGGCGGAGGCGAGCTCTTCGTCGGAGGTGGCGAGCACGTCGACGAGCTGCCCCTTGACCTCCACGCGCACGCGGCCGACGCCGCCGGGGCGCACGGGCACGATGACCCGGCCGGTCCGGCCGATGTAGTCGCCGCCATGGGCCGCCGAGGCCGAGTCGTCCTTGGCCAGTGCGCGGATGGCAGCGGTGGTCCCCACGCCGGTCACGAGGCCCATGCCCAAGGCCAGCACGAAGGCCACGACCTCGCTCTCCACGAAGCCGCCGCTGTCGAGGATGAGCCCCGTCAGCCCGAAGAACGCGAGAAAGAAGGTCCAGAAGCGCAGCGACTTCAGGAAAAGGAAGAGGTTGGCGCCGTCGCCGACGTCGAGGCTGCCCTTGTCGGCGTCCGCGTCCGCGTCCGCGTCGACGTCGACGTCCGCGTCCAGGTCGAGGTCCGCGTCGCCATCGAAGTCGGCGTCCGCGTCGTCATGCCCCCCGAGGAGGATGGACGCACCGATGAGCACACCGCCAAACACGAGGGACGCGAGGTAGGCGTAGGTCAACACCGGTGGAAGGATAGCGTTTGAAGAGCCCGCCGTATTCCTGCGTTGGAGGCGAATGTCCTGTTATTTCCCGATGGGCGTGGCACGTTCGGCAAATCGGGCTCCGACGCAGGGAGGAGAAGGGGTGAAGGAGGACGGCGCGCAGCAGCATCGCGTGTTGGTCGTCGAAGACGACCGGGACGTGCGCGGTGTGCTCGCCCTGCTGATTCGCGAAGAGCGCCTCGCGCTCGACGAGGTCGCGAGCGCGGCCGAGGCCTTGGAGCGCCTCGCGTCCGACGCGCGCTACGCCGTCGTCATCGTCGATTGGACCCTCCCCGACGGCGATGGCGCGCGCGTCCTCGAGGCCGTGCGGCAGCGGCCGACGGTGGCGCCTCGCCCCTCCGTGCTCGTGGTGACCGGGCGCACCGATGGAGCCACCGTGGAGGCCGCGCTCGCCGGCGGCGCCGACGACTTCCTGGGCAAGCCCTTTCCCCTCGACGCCTTCGAGACCCGGCTCCGCCTCGCCGTGCGCGCCTTCGAAGAGCGCGTCGCGACGCACCGCGCCGATCCGGTCGAAGGCGCGCGCTACAAGACCGCCTTCGAGGCGATGCTCCGTCATGGCCTCGAGGGCTACGCGCTCGTCGACCCGGAGGGCGTGGTGCGCCTCGCCAACGCCAAGCTCGAGGAGCTCGTGGCAAGCGCCGGCGGCCTCGTGGGGACGGCCCTCGCGACGCACCTCGGGCCCGAGGCCGCCGCGGCGCTGACGCGCCTCGAGGAGACCGCAGACGAAGCGGTCACCCTCGAGCTTCCGCTGAGCGACGGGCGCACGCTCGAGCTGACCGCCTCGCCGCCCTTCGACCTCGCCGGCGACCTCGTGCGCCTCTTTGCGCTCCGGGACGTCAGCGAGCGCCGCCGGCTGGAGGCGCAGCTCGCTCAGGCGGACCGGCTCGGGTCCCTCGGCACGCTCGCCGCCGGCGTGGCCCACGAGGTCAACAACCCCCTCGGCTACCTCTCGGCGAACCTCGACTATCTGGCCGAGAGCCTCAAGGAGCGGGGGCCGTCGCTGCCCGAGGCGGAGCGCGCGGAGGTGCTCGCGGCCCTCGCCGAAGCCCGCGACGGGGCAGCGCGCGTGGCGCAGATCGTCAGCGATCTCGGCCGCTTCGGCCGCGGGGACGACGGGCTCCCGGCCGAGAGCCGGCGACCCGTCGATCTGACGCTCGTGCTGCGCAAGGCCGTGAAGATGACCCGGAACGAGCTCCGGCACCGCGGAACGCTCACCGAGGACCTCCAGAAGGTGCCGCCGGTGAACGCCAGCGAGGGGCGCCTGCTCCAGGTCTTCGTGAACCTCCTGACCAACGCCGCGCAGGCCCTCGACGAGCGTGCGGCGTCCACGAACCGGGTGGAGGTTCGCTGCTGGGCGGAAGGGCCCGTGGTCTACGCGGAGGTCGCGGACAGCGGCCCGGGCATCGCGCCGGAGCATCGGGACCGCGTCTTCGAGCCTTTCTACTCCACGAAGGGCGTTGGCACGGGTACGGGCCTCGGCCTGAGCATCTGCCACGGCATCCTCACGGGGCTCGGGGGCGGCATCGAGCTCCGTCCGGGCCTTCGTGGCGGCGCGGCCTTTCGCGTGGCCATCCCCGCGGCGCGGCCCCGGGACCGGCACTCCTCGGCGCCGCCGCCGCCGCGGGAGAATCTGCCCACGCGCGCGCGCCTCCTCGTGATCGACGACGAGCGCCTCGTGGGACGCGCCCTTCAGCGCGCGCTCGCCGCGCACGAGGTAGTCGCCGTGCAGGATCCGGACGAGGGACTTCGCCGCTTTCTGAGCGAGCCCTTCGACCTGTGCATCTGCGACCTGATGATGCCCGGGTTGAGCGGCATGGAGCTTCATGCGCGGGTCACGCACCGCGCGCCGGAGCTCGCCGAGCGCATGGTCTTCATGACCGGCGGCGCCTTCACGCCGCGCTCCCGCGCTTTTCTCGAGGAGCTCCCGAACCGCACCATCGAGAAGCCCTTTGGTATCGAGATGGTGCGCGC
>JBCCAW010000806.1:0-1977 GCA_039814655.1 Myxococcota bacterium
GAGCGCGCGCGTGCCGGCGTCGCTCCTCGGTCTGGCGACGACGCTGCTGCCCTGCGGGGCCTTGATCGCCGCGCTGCTCATCGCCGCCGGGACCGGCGACGGCGCCGCGGGCAGCGCCGCCATGCTCGCCTTCGCCGGGGCGAGCAGCCTCGGTCTCCTCGGCGCCGGGCTCCTCGGGGCGAAGCTGCAGTCCCTCGGACGCCAGCGCCTCGAAGCCCGCCGTGTGTTGGCCGTCGCGCTGGCGCTCGGCGCGCTCGTGCTCGCGCTCCGCCCGGCCGACGCGCTTCGTGGCGAGCCAGACACCTGCCATGGCCCGGAGCTCAGCCTCGCGACGGTGCCCGCCGCCGGAGACCTGCGATGAGCCGGGAGGGCGCCTGCCTGCACTGCGGGCTGCCTCTTCCCGGGGGCGACGACGCGGCCGTGCGCGCGGGCTTTTGCTGCCGCGGCTGCCGCGCCGTGCACGCGCTCCTCGCCGGGCAGGGGCTCACGCGCTTCTACGACCTGCGCGGCAGGCTCGGACAGCCGGCGCAGCTCCCGGACGCGGACGCTCCCCGCGACTGGCTCGCGCCTCTCCAGGCGACGGCGCAGACCGGCGGGCGCCTCGGCCTCGACATGCAGGGCCTCCACTGCGCCGGCTGCGTTTGGGTCATCGACGAGCTCTTCCGCCGGCGCGCCAAGGAGGCCGGCGGCGCCGGGAGCGCCGAGATCAGCCCGGCCCTCGGGCGCGCCGAGCTGCTCGTGCCCTCGGGCTTCGACCTCGCTGGCTTCGTGAGCGACGTGGAGAGCCTCGGCTACCGCCTCGGGCCGGCGACCGGCGACGGCCGGAGCGCGAGCGACGGGCTCCTGCTCCGCACGGGCATCTGCCTGGCGCTGGCGGGCAACGGCATGTTTTACGCCGCCGCGATCTACTTCGGCCTCGAGGAGGGGCCCATTCGCCTGCTCCTCGACCGCATGAGCTACGGCGCGGCGCTCCTGGCCGTCGCCGTCGGCGGTCCGGTCTTCTTCCGGGCGGCCTGGTCTGGCCTTCGCCGCGGCGTGCTGCACCTCGACGTCCCCATCGCCGTCGGCATCCTCCTCGCCTTCGCCGGCGCGAGCTGGAGCTTCTTCTTCGGCGCGGGACGGGCCGCCTACCTCGACACGGTCACGGTCTTCGTGGCCCTCATGCTCCTCGGCCGCTGGACTCAGGAGCGCGTGCTCGAGCGCAACCGGCGCCAGCTCCTCGAGGACGGCGGCGCCGGCTCGCTCCGGGCGCGTCGCGTCGAGGGCCCACCGGGCCAGGAGCGCCTGCGCCTCGTGCGTGCCGACGCCATTCGCGCCGGCGACGTGCTCTACCTGGCGCGCGGCGATCTCGTGCCCGTCGATGGACACTTGCTGGCGGGCGAGGGCATGGGGGACGCCGCCGCCTTCAGCACGGACTGGATCGACGGCGAGGCCGAGCCGCGCGTGTACGCCCAAGGCGAGCTGGTCCCCGCCGGCGCCTTTCAGGTGGGCCGGCTCGCGCAGCGCATCGAAGCGGTCACGGACTTCGCCGACTCGGCCGTCGTGCGCCTGCTTCGCGCGCCGAAGGTCGCCGCGGACGCGCACGCCTGGTGGCATCGCGTGGCGTCCATCTGGGTCCTGGGCGTGCTCTTCGCGGCGGGTCTCGGTTTCGCGCTCGCCTGGGACCCGGCCCACCCCGAGGCGGCCCTCGACGTGGCCACGGCCGTGCTCGTCGTGACCTGCCCCTGCGCCTTCGGCATCGCCACGCCCCTGGCCTACGAGCTCGCCATGGCGCGGCTGCGCCGCCGCGGCCTCTTCGTGCGCACGCGGGCCTTTCTCGACCGGGTGCGCGACCTCGACCGCATCGTCTTCGACAAGACGGGCACGCTCACCACCGGGCGGCTCCGCCTCGCCGATGCCGCGCCGCTCCGAGCCCTCGCGGAGGCGGAGCGCGCCACGCTCGCGACGCTCGCCGGAGCCACGAGCCATCCGAAGAGC
>JBCCAW010000580.1:0-3817 GCA_039814655.1 Myxococcota bacterium
ACCCCCGCGCAGCCCGCGCAGGGCAGGACGGAAGCCGGGGGGTTTCGGTCCCCGTGGCCAGGCGCCGCGGAGGGAGAGCACGCGATGAAGTACGACCACCACACGAAGGCCGACGAGACCAACCGCTACGACGCCCTCGGCGACCTCTCGGGGTCGGAATTCCCCGCAATCGCGGCGAGTCAGGGCTGGCTCGGGGACCTCGACGTCGACGCCGACGCGCCCTTTGCCACCAGCTCCGTATCGAACGCGCGCCTCGAAATGCACGTGGAGTGCTGGGGCCGCCGCCTGGCCTGAACCCCGGACAGATCGTGCGCGCGAGCCCGGGGCACCCTGGCGCGCCGCGACGCGTCTTACGCATTTGAGCGTTCATTCAGTGTGACGCAGCGCGGCGTTCGCCGCAGCGCGTCATGCCCTTACAACCACGTCAAGACTGACGCGTTAGGCTCGGCGCGGCGACGCTGCCCGCGCGCA
The DNA here is from genome assembly GCA_039814655.1 of Myxococcota bacterium. Lineage (GTDB taxonomy): Bacteria > Myxococcota_A > Polyangia > Polyangiales > Houyiibacteriaceae > CALCTH01. The sequence goes on from JBCCAW010000580.1 coordinate 472, forward strand.
CAAGAGCTCGGGGCCCACGGCCCGCGTGGGTCGACGAGCGCCACGCCCCTGCCGGAACTGACGAAGCGCTCCTGGCTCAGGGACCCCGGAAGGGCCAGCTGCTGCCGCAGTCGTCCTGAGCGAGGGTGCGGGCCGGCAGGGGACGCGAAAACGCGCCCCTTGTCTTGCGCGCCGACAGCTCCGCGCCCCAAGGCGCTTCGCCGTTCCATTCGCCGCGGAGCCCGGGGGACCTACGCTCCTCCGCGTGCCCCTCGATCTCTGGCAGACGGCCCAGGAGAGCTTCGCCGGCTACGCGCGCTGGGTCGTCCAGGACGCGCTCACGCCGGGCTGGGGCAGCTACGCGACGCTGCTCGTGGCGGTGAGCCTCTTCGCCTTCGCCCTCGAGCGCCTCCGGCCCTGGCGCCGGGAGCAAGCGCTCCTGCGCCGGGACTTCGCCCTCGACGCCTTCTACATGGCCTTCAACTTCTTCGGCTTCGGGCTGCTCGGCTACGTGGCGCTGAGCGACGTGAGCGCCGCGCTCGTCCTGGAGGCGCGGCGGAGCCTCGGCCTCGAGGGCGCGCTCCTCGACGTGAGCGGCCTGCCTCACGCGGCGCAGCTCCTTTTGCTCTTCGTGCTCCGCGATCTCGTGCACTACGGGATTCACCGCATCTTGCACACGGTGCCCTTCCTCTGGCGCGTGCACGAAGTGCATCACTCCGTGCGCGAGATGGGCTTCGCCGCGCACCTCCGCTACCACCCGCTCGAGACCGTGGTGTACCGGAGCCTCGAGTACGTGCCCTTCGCGCTCGTCGGCTTCGGACCCGGCGACTTCTTCCTGGTGCACGCCTTTTCGCTGCTCGTCGGGCACCTGAACCACAGCAACGTGGCCTACCCGCTCGGGCCGCTCCGCTACGTGCTCAACAGCTCGCGCATGCATCTCTGGCATCACGCCAAGGCGCTCCCGGAGACGCGGCGGCAGGCGCACGGCGGCGTGAACTTCGGGCTCACGCTGAGCTGCTGGGACTGGCTCTTCGGCACGGCCCACTGGCCCCACGACGACCCGAAGCTCGAGCTCGGCTTCGAGGGCGTCGAGGCGTACCCGCAGGGCTTCCTCGGGCACCTCGCGGCGCCTTTTCGCCGCGCGCGCCTTTGAGCGAGCTTTGAGTCTCGGCGCGGGCGTCGCTGGCTAGCGTCGCGTCATGAGGCAAACGACCGAAGCGAGGGCCTGCATGGCTCTGATCCTAGGGTGCCTGCTGGGCGCATGCGGCGACGACGACGGTCCGCCGGGCGTGGCCATGGGCGACGCGGGCGTCGATGGGGCCGCCGACGCCGGGCCGGACCTCGCGTCCGATCAGGGGGCCGCACCGGACGGAGGCCCCGCGTTCTCCCTGGCCATCGCGTGGTCGTCGTGCTCCTTGATCACCGAGGGCACGGACGCCCGTGCCGAGTGCGCCACCGTCGAGGTTCCCCTCGACTGGGAGGCGCCCGAGGGCGAGACCATCACGCTCTTCGTCAAGCGCCACCGCGGCACACCCGGCGCGGGCCAGACCTTCTTTCTCACCGGAGGCCCCGGGCAGACGAGCGCGGACCTCGAGCCGCTCGTCGAGCAGCTGATCACCTTCGACGCCGAGCGGAGCTACACGCTGCTCGACCACCGCGGCGTCGGCCGCTCGACGCGACTCCGCTGCCCGAGCTCCGAAGGCCTCGAGAGCCCCAACGGCCCGGGCCTCGGCGAAGGCGAGGTGGATGCCTGCGTGGCCGAACTGGCCGAGACCTGGAGCGACGCGCAGCTCGCGGCTTTTTCGTCGAGCAACGCCGCCCGGGACCTGGGCGAGCTCATCGCCTTCGTCCGCGAACCGGGCGAAGAGGTCACGCTCTGGGGCGGCTCTTACGGCACGCATTGGATGGAGCGCTATCTCGCGCGCTACGCGGACCAGCCCAGCGCCGTCGTCTTCTCGGCCATCGCCCTCGACGTCGACCTCTTGAGCGTCGACCGCTACGTGGACGATCTGAGCCGGCGCTGGCTCGACGCCTGCGACGCGGACGCGGCCTGCGGCGCGCGCTTCCAGCGCGCCTTCGCGCGAAGCGCGCGCGAGGTCGTGGAGGAAGCGCTCGGCGGAGCCGACGCGGCGCTCTGCGCGGAGATGGAGGCCCTCGAGCTCTCGACGGACGTGCTCAAGCCCTTTTTCGGCCAGCTCTTCAACGACCGACAGGGCCGCTCGCTCTTCTTGCCCCTGGCGTACCGGCTCGCGCGCTGCGCGCCCGAGGACGTGCGCGCGATGGAGCAGGTGATCGAGGCCCTCGAGCCGCCGCCCGGGCCGCCCGCGCTCCCCTTCGGCATTCGCAACTGGGGCTTCGTGCTCTCGGAGAACATCGCCGTCTCGGAGCTGACCCGAGAGCGGGCGCGCGCCGACGTCGAGTCCGACTACGCCGAGGCCATCGCGGTGCAGGGACCCACGCCTCGGCTCATGCGCTCGAAGGAGATCTGGCCGCGCTACGACGCGCCGCCCTTCGCGAGCAGCGACTACGCGGGGCCCATGCTGCTCCTTCACGGCGAGTACGACTTCCTGCCGCCGGAGGTCTACACGCGCACCGTCGACCACTACCTGGCCCGTAACCCGCGCGCCGATTTCGTGCGCCTTCCGGGGGCGCCGCATTCCCTCGAGAGCCCCACGGAGGCGGGTGTGAACTGCGGCCTTTCGCTGGTGATCACGCGGCTGCTCGACCCGGAAGCCCCGGTCGAGGACTGCGCGAGCCGCGTGCTTCCGCTGGCCTTCGCGCCGGACGCGCCGGTCTCCTTTGCGGTCTTCGGCACGAGCGACCCCTGGGACGGCGTGCCCCTCGGGTCCGGCGCACGTCTCGGCGGTGAACGCGCGGAGATCGTCGTCCGGCGCTTCGAGGTCGGCCTGCCCACGCCGCCCTTCGCGCCGGCCTACGGCTGGCCTAGCCTGCGCCTTCGGTGATGACCTGCGCCCGCAGCCGGTAGCGGCCCTGGCCCACGGTCTCGAGCACGTCGCGGAGGCCCGCGCGGCGCAGGGTCCACAGCGCCGTGTGCACGCGCTGGCGTCGCGAGGCCGGCTGCGCCCGTTGTCCGGGCCAGCCGGCGGCGAAGAGCTCTTCCACCGTGACCCGCGATCCCGGAGGCAACCGGGCGAGAAAGACGAGCACGCGCCAAGGTGGGCCGGCGCCAAGCTCGAGCGCACGCCCGTCGAGGCTCGCGCTTGCGCTTCCAAGAGCGAGCACGGGCGCAGGTTCCCCCGGAAGGAGCGCCGCCGATGCCTCGCGCGCGAGCGCGGCATGTTCGCCCGCGGCCGACGCCCGGAGCGCCCCCTGCACGGCTTCGCGGCTGGCCACGCCGGCCTCCACG
>JBCCAW010000490.1:0-4621 GCA_039814655.1 Myxococcota bacterium
GAACCGGAGACGGAGACGGAACCGGAGACGGAACCGGAGACGGAACCGGAGACGGAACCGGAGACGGAGACGGAACCGGAGACGGAACCGGAGACGGAGACGGAACCGGAGAGCTCCCCAAGCGACCTCCCCTTCGTAACGCCCCCCGGGTCCCCCGCGTCCGGAGGCCATGATTCTCCCCACGAAGCGCTGGATCGCCCAGCATCCGGATCGCATCCAGCTCTACAGCGTCGCCACGCCGAACGGAATCAAGGCCGGGGTGATGCTGGAGGAGAGCGGGCTGCCCTACGAGGCGCATCGCGTGCACATCGGCGAGGGCGACCAGCATGACCCGGAGTTTCTCGCCATCAGCCCGAACGGGAAGATCCCGGCCATCATCGACCCCGCCGGTCCCGACGGCGAGCCCCTCGCCGTCTTCGAGTCCGGCGCCATCCTCCTCTACTTGGCCGAGAAGAGCGGCCGGCTCCTGCCGGAGAACGCTCGGCTGCGCGAGGAAGCGCGCATGTGGCTCTTCTTTCAGGTGGGCGGCGTGGGGCCCTTCTTCGGCCAATTCGGTCACTTCCACAAGTACGCTCGGGACAAGACCAGCGACGACTACGCCCTGAACCGCTACGCGAAGGAGACCACGCGACTGCTCGGCGTGTTGAACGGTCGCTTGGCCGAACGGTCGTTTCTCGTGGGCGAGGACTTCACCGTGGCCGACGTCGCGACCTTTCCGTGGATCCGGGCCCTCGACTTCTACGAGGGCAAGGACCGCGTCGAGTACGAGCGTTTCCCGCACGTTGAAGCCTGGGTGCAGCGATGCGTCGCGCGCCCGGCGGTTCAGCGCGGGATGGCCGTCACGCCGTTCTGAAAATTGGCCAGCGACGGCCGCCGCGGGCGACGCGCGCGCACGCGCACCGGGGCGCTCGAGGATGCGCGCTCGAGCTGTCGGTCGAAGGCGGCCCGGACGGGGCACCCGCCGCGACGCCAGCCGAGGGCGAGATGCGTGCGGGCGCCGAAGACATAGGTCGCGTCCTCATGAACGCCGCCCAGGCGTGCCCGAAGCGTGGCGCGCGGGAGCCGGCCCGCACGCCCATCGGGGAAGCGCGCGTAGACGTGCGTGGACGTGAGGGCGACCTCCTGGGCCATCAGGTCGAAGGGTCGCGCCGGCGACGACGCGAGCCAGTCCCGAAACGCCGCGAAGCAGCGCGCGTTCCGGCGGGCCAGCACGGGGCCGTCGGCCGGTTGCCGGTAGCTGCTCGCGGAGAGGGTACGAGTCTGGGGAAGACCGGCCACCGGCTGCCAGGGCACGTCGGGGTGCGCGGTCCAGCCGGGAGCGAGTCGCACGCGCAAGGACCGGCCAGCCAGGTCCCGAAACAGCGCCTGCACGACGGCAGCGTGCCGCGCGGCGTGGGAGGGTAAGGTGGCCCCGAAGACCCGCCCGGGGGGCGCGAAGACCTCCCGCCGAAGACCCGCCCCGGCGCGCCAGCAGACCTCGAGAGCAGGCCAGCGTGGCAGGGCCTCGACCACGCGAAGGTCTCGCAGGGGGATGCGCAGACGAAGGTCTGCGGGGCGTCGCAGCGCGATCTCCCCGGCGCGATGTGCTTCCGCGAGGGTCCGGTGAAGCTCGAGCCAACGGGGGAAGAACCCGCTCAGCGGAGCGCGGCCCAGACGTCGTCCCTCGTCGAGGTGGAGCGTGCCTGAACCGACGTACGCGAGCACGACGGCAGCGTAGCCGGCGAACCCAGAAGGAGCGAGGGCGGGTCCGGGTCGCCTCTGGGCGACCTACATTCGTTGAGCCCGCCTGCGCGCCGGCAAGCGTCGCGCGGAAAGTGGACCCGCCACACGCCGGTGACCGCTACCGTTGCTCCCTTCCGGGCCTGGCGGGGTTCACGGGCCGGCGTTGGCAGGTCCTCGAAGTCGCGCTTGCTCTAGCGCACCCCGACCCGTAGGTCGTGGCGGGCGTGCCACGGCACGCCCGGCGGAGGAGGGGGGATTCGAACCCCCGGTACGTTTCCGCACACACGATTTCCAATCGTGCACCTTCGACCACTCGGTCACCCCTCCGGGGGCGCCAGCAGGCCCGAGGACCCGCCGGCACGGCGCTTCTACTCCGATTGAATCGGAGCAGAGACTGCACATGTTCTTGCAAAGAGCGCCGGCAAGGCGTGACACGTAACGAAGCCCGCTTAGCGGACTTCATGTCTCGCTCTTGGCGGAGAGCGTGGGATTCGAACCCACGGTACCCTCACGAGTACATCTGATTTCGAATCAGACGCCTTCGACCGCTCGGCCAGCTCTCCGCGGGCGAAGCTAGCACTGGGCGGGAGGGTGTCAACGACGTGACTGGGGGGCCTCAGCCACCGCCGCGACGGCGCCCTCGCTGGGCCCGCAGCCCCTCGAAGAAGCCCCGCAGGAGCGCGCCGCACTCGTCACCGAGGACGCCGCCCACGCTCGTCAGCCGGTGGTTCAGACGCACGTCGTCGCCGAGCGTGTAGAGGGTCTCGAGGGCCCCTCCCTTGGGGTCCGGCGCTCCCCAGACGACCCGGGGCACGCGAGCGTTGACGAGCATGCCCGCGCACATGGGGCACGGCTCGAGGGTGACGACGACGGTCAACCCCTCGAGGCGCCAGCTCCCGAGCCGCGCGGCGGCGCGCCGCACGGCGATGAGCTCCGCGTGGGCCGTCGGGTCCTGTGCCGTCTCCCGCAGGTTGTGTCCCCGGGCCAGGATCTCGGCGCCGCGGGCCACCACGGCCCCGACGGGCACCTCCCCGCGGGCCGCCGCTCGCCGGGCCTCGCACAAGGCCTCGCGCATCAGCGCTTCGTCGACGGCCGCGGGTGTCGTGGCGTTCATCGCCCCACTTTCTCTGCGCCCATGCCGTTGGCGCAAACGCGCGAAGCCCGCGCCGAGTGGCGCGGGCTTCGCGGGCGGATCCGAGAGGATTCGAACCTCTAACCCCTGGTTCCGTAGACCAGTGCTCTATCCGTTGAGCTACGGATCCTCGACCTGTCGGTGGCCGGAGCCTTTGCCGAGGGGGCGAGAGACTAGCCCAGGCGCAGACTCGGTCAAGGGGTGAAGACCAGGGCCTTCACCCGCGGCGGAGAGGGGGGGATTCGAACCCCCGGTACAGCTCGTCACCGTACGACAGCTTAGCAAGCGGTTCCCTTCGGCCACTCGGGCACCTCTCCAGCCCCCTCGCGAGGGAGGCGCGTGATAGCTTCCGGCGCCGATGCTGTCAACGCCGCGCGCGCTCGCCCTTGCCGCTCTCGTCGCCTTTGGGGCGGTGCTTCTCCCGGCCGCCCCGGTGGCTGCCTGCAGCTGCATGCGGGGCTCCGTGGACGACCTCGTGAGCGCCGCGGACGTGGTCTTCGAGGGACGCTTCCTGGGCATGGAAGACGGCCTCGCCCGGCTCGCGCTCACGCGCGTTTGGAAGGGCATGGCCGACGATGTCGAGACGGCTCGGGTCGCGGGCGTGGGCCCGAACAGCGCCGGGTGCGAGGTCGCCATGGAAGCGCGCGAGGTCTACGTGGTGTTCGCCTCCCGCGAAGGGGAGGCGCTTCGCACCAACGCCTGCTTCGGAACCGTCCGCGCCGACGACGCGCCGGAGCTCCTGGCCGAGCTGGGCCCGGGCTTCGTGCCGGTGGACCCGGATGTTCCGCCGGGGCCCGATGTGGCTTCGGTCCCGGGCGACGCGCCGCGCCGGCTGGACCCGGCCGAGGACGAGGCCGGCGCCGAGGCGCCGGATGCGGCCGTGACCGGGGGCTGCGCACACTGCGCCGCCGGCCCGCGGGCGCCGACGGGACTCGCGCTCGTGCTGCTGGCCTTTGCGGCGCTCAGGCCCCTTCGTAGATTTCCATGATGTCGCTGAGGAGCTTGAGCGACTCGCCATGCTCCCGCTGGAAGGCGTTGCGCCCCACGATGGAGCCGAAACCGCCGCCGGCGTGAATCGAGCGAATGTCGTCGATGACGGCGTCGTAGCCCTTCGAAGCGCCACCGCTGAAGATGACGATGCGCTTGCCCTCGAAGCAACACTGGACGACGTGGCGAATGCGCTCCTCGAGCGTGGCCGTGGGGATCGACTCGTAGGCCTTCTTCGCAGCCTCCTGCCAGACGACCTCCGTCGGGGGCTTCACCTTCACGATGTGAGCGCCGAGCTGGCACGCGATCTGCGCGGCGTAGGCGATGACGTCCACGGAGGTCTCCGCCTCCTTGGGCATGTTGCCCCGGGCGTAGGCCCAGAGAATCGTCGGGAGCCCCACGGAGCGCGCTTCGCGAATGAGGTCCCGAAGCTGCTCGTACATCACGTTCCGGTGCTCGCTGCCCGGGTAAATCGTGAAGCCGATGGCGGCGCAGCCAAGGCGCAGCGCGTCGGGCACGGCGCTCGTCAGCGCCGAGATGGGGCTCTCCGGACCGCCCAGCGTGTCGCTGTTGTTCACCTTGAGGATGAGCGGGATGCGGCCGGCGTAGTCGTGCGCGATGGCCTCGATGAATCCCAGTGGCGCGGCGTAGCCATTGCACCCCGACTCGACGGCGAGGCGCGCATGGTACGCCGGGTCGTAGCCCGCCGGATTCGGGCCAAAGGTGCGCGCAGGGCCGTGCTCGAAGCCCTGGTCCACGGGCAGGATGACGAGCTTGCCC
>JBCCAW010000117.1:0-12681 GCA_039814655.1 Myxococcota bacterium
CTTCGGGGCGAGCGCGACGAGCACCGGGTCCGAGGTCATGCGCGCGTCATAGCAGGCGGCGCTATTTAGCCCTTGCGCACATTCGCATCGTGGCGAAACGGCGAGCGTCGTCGCGGCTTGGGTGGCCTCCTGGCATTTTGCGCGGGAGGACCCAGCGTCGGCGCCCTGATCGCGACGTCCGCGCCCGCAGGCCTCGGGGCGGATGTGCCCGCGCCTTGCGCGAGGCTCAGGGGTCGAGGGAGCTCGGGCCGCCGTAGAGCTCGCTCTCGAGGGTCACCGTGCCGTCGGGCAGCTTGGTGAGCACGACGAGGTCCTCGTAGCGCTCGCCACGGGTTCCCTCGAACTCGGCGCCGAGGCCACGGAGGAGCGTGGAGTTGTAGCCGCCGGAGTGCCCGATCATCAGGTAGGTCTGGCCCGGCACCTCGCGGTCGACCTGCCAGGCGGAGATCTCCTCGGCGAAGCTCGTCCAGCTCCGCCACTCGAAGGGGGCGACGGTGATCGTCTGCGAGAGCCGGTCGGCAAGGGGCTGGCCGCTCTGCTGGCCGCGGATGAACTGCGTGGTGATGACCTCGTCGATGCCGGCGGCCTCGAGGCGGTCCGCGAGGGCCACGGCGCGCACTTCGCCTTCGGCGTTGATCGGCGGGTCCATGCCTGGGTCGCGCTCCGTGTGCCGCACCACGTAGTAGACGGTGGTGCCGGCGCTGGGGGCGTCCGTGGCCGCGTCGACCCCGGCGGTGGCGCCGTCGTCGTCACCGCAGGCGGCGAAGGCAAGCAAAGAGCAGGCGAGAAGCAGTCGCATCGTTCGCATGGCGTAGCGCTCTGGGGGCTCCTGGCGCCGAGGGCAATCACCGTTCATGGGGGGAGCCGTCGTCGGAATCGGAGCCATGCCGTGGCCCGAGGGCATGCCGTGGCCCGAGGGCATGCCGTGGCCCGAGGGCATGCCGTGGCCCTCGGCCGGGTTGGCGGGGCGCGGACCGCTGATGATGCCCTTCGATCGGCCGCCGCGCGCTGCGCGGCTGGCGTGCGGAAGTTCCGTTAGTCGGGTCCGTCCCCGGAGGGGGGTTGGAATCGTTGGGGAAATGGGGCGGTTAGTTCGGTTTGTCGGGTCCGTCCCCTTAGACGTTGAAGCGGAAGTGCATGACGTCGCCGTCTTGGACGACGTACTCCTTTCCTTCGAGGCCCATCTTGCCGGCGGCCTTCACGGCCTGTTCGCTTCCGAGCTCGAGCAGCTCCGCGGCCTTGATCACCTCGGCGCGTATGAAGCCCTTCTCGAAGTCCGAGTGGATCTTGCCGGCGGCCTGCGGCGCCTTCGTGCCGCGCGCGATGGTCCAGGCGTGCACCTCCGGGTCCCCGGCGGTGAAGTAGGTGATCAGGTCCAGCATGCCGTAGCCGGTACGGATCACCTGGTGCAGCCCGGGCTCGTCGAGACCCACGCCCTCGAGGAACTCGGCCCGGTCCTCCGGCGGCAGCTGCATGATCTCGCTCTCGATGGCCGCGCTCACGACGACCATCGGCGCGCCGCGCTCCTCGGCAAGCGCCCGGACCTTCGCCACGAGCGGGTCGTCCTCCGTCGCGCCGAGCTGGTCCTCTTTGACGTTGGCCACGTAGAACATGGGCTTCGCGGTCAGGAGGAAGAGCTCGCTCGCGACGCGCGCCGTGTCGTCGTCCATCTCCCGCGGGGACCCGTCGGCCTGCATGAAGAAGGTCCGCGCGAGCTGGCCCTCGTCGAGATGCGGCAGGAGCTGCTCGCAGAGCGCGAGCGCCTTCTTCTCGAGCGCGCTGTTGCCCTTGGCGGCCTTCAGCGCTTTCTCGTGCCGCTTCTGCACGGTCTCGAGGTCCCGGAGCACGAGCTCCGTCTCGATGGTCTCGATGTCGGCCAGCGGGTCCACGCGGTTGTCCACGTGCAGCACGTTGTCGTCCTCGAAGCAGCGGACGACGTGGGCGATGGCGTCGGCCTCTCGAATGTTCGAAAGAAAGGCGTTGCCGCGGCCCTCGCCCTTCGACGCGCCACGCACGAGGCCCGCGATGTCGACGAACTCCACCGTCGCCGCCACGACCTTGGCGGGCTTGAAGAGCTCGACGAGCGCGTCGAAGCGCGGGTCCGGCACGGGCACGATGCCGACGTTCGGCTCGATGGTGCAGAAGGCGTAATTCGCGGCCTCCGCCTGTTTCGAGGAGAGCGCGTTGAAGAGCGTCGATTTGCCCACGTTGGGGAGCCCGACGATGCCGACGGAAAGTGCCATGCCCGTCCTCTGACGCGGCCCCGCGAACCACGCCAGCCGGCGGTGTTCATTGGCGGTGAGACCGGCTTCGCCATTCCCGGAGCGCGTTGCCCGGGTCGCGTCCAATCCTTCCGTGGGCTCCCCAACCCACGGTGTTTATTGGCCGTGTGACCGACTTTGCCATTCCCGGAGCTCTTTGCCCGGGTCGCGTCCACTCCTTCCGTGGGCTCCCCAACCCGCGGTGTTTATTGGCCGTGTGACCGGCTTTGCCATTCCCGGAGCTCTTTGCCCGGGTCGCGTCCACTCCTTCCGTGGGCTCCCCAACCCACGGTGTTCATTGGCGGTGAGACCGGCTTCGCCATTCCCGGAGCGCGTTCGGCCGCGGTGGGCGATCGTCCGGGAGCGTGCTGCTTCGCACGTCGTCGCTCACGTCGCTCCGCCCTTTCTCCACGCGCTGCGGTAGGGTCCAGGGGCATCGAAGGCGCTTTCGCGGCTGCGGAACGCGCCCGTCACCGCCCCGTCACCCCCAGCGAGCAGCGTCACCCCGCTATGGGCTCCCGGATCTTGGTCGTCGAGGACGAGAGCGATCTCGCCGAGCTCGTCGCGTTCAACCTCAAGCAGGCCGGCCACGTCGTGGCCACCGCGGCCACGGGTGCCACCGCGCTCGCGGAGATCCGCCGCCAGCGTCCGGATCTCGTCGTGCTCGACGTGATGCTCCCGGACATCACGGGCCTCGAGGTCTGCCGGCGCCTCCGGCGAGACGAGTCCACCTCCCGGCTCCCGGTCCTCATGCTCACCGCCAAGGGCGAAGAGGTGGACCGCGTGGTGGGCTTCGAGGTCGGCGCCGACGACTACGTGGTGAAGCCCTTCTCGCCCCGAGAGCTGCTGCTGCGAATCGAGGCCATTCTCCGCCGCATGGGCGCCCAGGCGGAAGAGGGCCCGCAGACCATCACCGTCGGCGAGCTCGTCATCGACGTACCCGGTCACCGCTGCGTCGTGGAGGGCGAGGAGATCAGCCTGACGGCCCTGGAGTTCCGTTTGCTCCTCGACCTCGCGAAGCGTCGCGGGCGCGTGCAAAGCCGGAACGCACTCCTCGAGCGGGTCTGGGGTTACGCGCCGGGCATCGAGACGCGCACCGTCGACACGCATGTGAAGCGGCTCCGCGAGAAGCTCGGGAGCGCCTCCGCGTACATCGAGACCGTGCGCGGCGTCGGCTATCGCATGCGCGCCGAGCCGAACTGAAGCGCTCCGCGAGTAGACTGACGTTATGGGAACCGGCGGTTTGAGGCGCTCGCTCGTCAGCGCCATCGCCACCGCCATCGGTGCCCTGGTGCTTTCGCTCCTTCTCCTCGAGGACCCGCTCGTCGTGGTGCGCCTGAGCCAGCTCGCCCGGGAGACGCTGGAAGCCGCGCTCGGCGAGGTCGAAGAAGCGCTCCCGAACGACGCGCTGAGCCCCGTGCTGGCCCGGGCCGGCGCCGAGTGCGGCTGCCGCATCACGGCCTTCGACGCCGACGACCAGCCCGTGGGGGACTCCGTGCTCGTCGCCGGCGTGCCACCGAAGCCGGAGCTCGCCGAGCGCCACGGGAGCCAGCGCGCGCTCTTTCGCGCCGGGAGCCGGCCGCCTTCGCGCACACCGGAACGCTTCCTCGCCTTTCGCAGCATCCGCTATCGTGGCGAGCCCCTCGTGCTCGAGGCCACGCTCTCGACGGCGGCGAGCCAGCGCATTCGGTCCGCGGTGCGGGAGCTGCTGCTCATCGGCGGTGTGCTCGCCATCTTCGTCGCGCTCTTTTTGACCGTCGCCTTGAGTCGTGCGCTGGTCCGGCCGGCGAGGGAGCTCACGGAGGTGGCGGACGCGCTCGCCGCCGGGGACCTCAGCGCCCGCACACGCTCGACACGGGACGACGAGCTCGGCGCCATCGGCCGTGCCCTCGACCGCATGGCCGACCAGCTCGCGGAGCGCATCGACAACCTGCGCGCCGAGCAGGACCGGCTGCGCACCATCGTCAACTCCATGGTCGAGGCCGTGTTCGTCACGGACAGCCTTGGCCGCATCGCGGCCACGAACGATGCGCTGGACCAGCTCGTCGACGGAGACCCCATCGGGCGCACGGCCATGGAGGCCATTCGCTCTCCGGAGCTTCACGAGGCCGTGCGCGCCGCGCGCAAGGGCGAGGCCCGCGCGGTGGATCTGGACATCCCGCTGCTTGGGGAGATGCGCAGCCTCGCCGCGCAGGTGGCGCCGCTGCCGGACGGCGCCGGCGTGGTGGCCGTGCTCCACGACATCACTCGGCTGAACGAAACGGACCGCATCCGCCGGGACTTCGTGGCCAACGCGAGCCACGAGCTCCGGACGCCACTGACGGCCATCCGCGGCTTCGCGGAGACGCTACGCGACGGGGCCGTCAGCGATCCGGAAGCCGCGGATCGCTTCCTCGACGTGATCCTCAAGCACACGCTTCGGCTGCAAGCGCTGGTGGCCGATCTGGCGGCGCTCTCCAAGGCGGAGTCACCCACGCAGCGCCTCGAGCTCACGAGCGTCGATGCCTCCGCCGCCCTCGCCGAGGTGGTGCGGGGCCTCGCGGCGAAAGCCGAGCAGCGCGGCGTGACCGTGGAGACGCACGCGGACACGGAGGAAACGTGGGTGCTCGCCGACGCCCGGGCCCTGGACCAGGTCTTCGTCAACCTCGTCGACAACGCCATCAAATACAGCCCCGAGGGAGCCTGCGTGGAAGCGTCCCTTCGTCGCGAGGGCGACCGCGTCGAGGTGGCCCTCTTCAACCCCGGCCCCGGCATCGCCGCCAAGCACATCGACCGGCTCTTCGAGCGCTTCTACCGCGTCGACCCGGGCCGCGCCCGGGACGTCGGCGGAACGGGTCTCGGCTTGGCCATCGTGAAGCATCTCTGCTCACAGATGGGAGCGCAGGTCAGCGTGGACAGCCGCGTCGGGGAAGGCGCGACCTTCACGCTCAGCTTGCTGCACGCGAATGCGCCCGGCGCGTCACCCGAGGGCCACGAGGCGCGCGCATGATGCACATGACGATCACCGTCCGATTCGTGGGCCGACTGAGCCCGGGCGCGGTCTGGACACGCCCGCCTGCCTTTGAGACCGTGCGCCCGCCGCGGGCCCATGCCACCGGCGCTGCGGCCGGACGCCTTCCTCGAGACCCCTTCTCGTGACTCCCACACCCTCGCCTCCCGGGCCGCGCGGCCAGTTCCTCCGGCTCGTCCGCGACGAGCGGAACTTCCTCATGCTCATCGGCCTGGCGTTCCTGGCCGTGGGCGCCGTGTACCAGGACGCCTTTCTGGCCCGCTGGCTCGGCTTCGCCCTCGCCGGCTACTCCGCCGTCGCCAACGACAGCATCCAGACCATCGGCACGTTCATCGCGTCGAATCGGCAGCGGCCCTGGTGGGTCTTGTGGATCTTCATCGGCGGCATCTTCTCGGCGACGGTGCTCTACAGCTGGTCGCACTACGACGGCGACGTCACCTACCAGCGGCTCACCTCGAAGGGCTTCGCCGAGGCGCCGACGAGCTTCGGCTTCCTGCAGGTGGCCGCACCGCTCTTCCTGATGATCCTGACGCGGCTCCGCATGCCCGTGTCGACGACGTTTTTGCTGCTCACGAGCTTCACCACGAGCACGAAGGGCGTCACGAGCGTCCTGGCCAAGAGCCTCTCGGGCTACGTCGTGGCCTTCGTGTGCGCGATCGTGGTGTGGAGCCTGGTCTCACGGCTCCTGGCGCGCTTCGAGCAGCGCGGGCCGGCGCACCCCGCCTGGACCGTCTTCCAGTGGCTCACGAGCGGCGCGCTGTGGAGCGTGTGGATCCAGCAGGACGCCGCGAACATCGCCGTCTACCTGCCGCGGCAGCTCGCCGTGGGCGAGGTCGCCGTTTTCGTGGGCGTGGTGGTGGCGGGCCTCGGGCTGCTCTTCAAGCTGGGTGGCGACCGCATCCAGCAGGTGGTCGAAGAGAAGTCGAGCGTGCAGGACGTGCGGAGCGCGACGGTGATCGACTTCGTGTACGCGGTCATCCTCTACATCTTCAAGATCCAGTCGAAGGTGCCCATGAGCACCACCTGGGTCTTCATCGGCCTGCTCGGAGGGCGCGAGCTGGCGATGGCAATCCGCGGGGCTTCCGGCGGCACGGTGAAGGACGCCGCGAAGCTCCTCGGGCGGGACCTGCTCTACACGACCATCGGCCTGCTCGTGTCCCTGGCCATCGCGGCAGCCGTGAACCCGGCGGCACTGGGCCTCCAGTAAGGAGCCTCCAGTAAGGAGCCTCGAGTAGGGGGCCTGGAGTAGGGAGCGCTCAGGCGGGCGCCGACGCGGCGTCGGGAGCCCGGTGGCGACGCTGGTACCAGAGGCGCCGCGGCAGCCAGAGCCGGTCCACGAGCAGCTTGCCGTCGAAGTGATCGAGCTCGTGCTGGAAGCACACGGCCTGCATGCCCTCGAGCACGCGCTCGTGCGTCGCGCCCTCGCAGTCCTGGAAGCGTACCTTGAGCCGCGAGGCGCGGAAGCCGCGCACGACGAGCCCTGGGAGCGAGAGGCAGCGCTCCTCGGCAATGCCCGGCTGCGCCTCGGCGAGGACTTCCGGGTTCACGTAGATCTCCGGCGCGTCACCGGTGCCGCTCATGTCCACGAGGAGCATCTGGCGCGGCGTGCCGATCTGCGTGGCCGCGAGGCCGATGGCCGGGCCGCCTGCGCGCAGCGTGTCCACGAGATCGCGGGCGAGGGCCGTGGCCGCCTCGCCGAACTCCGTGACCGGTTTCGCCTCTTCGCGGAGACGCGGGTCCGGGTAGCCCAAGACGGCGCGGGCCGTCACGCGCGGCTCCAATGCAGCACGCCGCGCGCGGTCACGCGCGTCCGCCTTCCGGGGCGCCGCCGCCGTAGACGCCGGGACGCGCAGGGCCCGACCGAACGAGCGGCGCCGCCACCACGATGGTAACGACCAAAAGCACGAGCTCGAGCACGTACACGGCGTTGTAGCCCGCGGCGGTTCCGCTCCCGAGCACGTGATCGAACACGTCGCGGAGAATGCCGCTGAGCGCCATGGCCACGCCCGCCGCCGTGGCCTGCACGGCACCCCAGGCGCCGAGGGCCAGGCCGACCTGGTCGTCCGGCGCCCGGTTCATGGTGTCCGTGAGCGTGGCATGCCCGAAGATGGCGCCGCCGAAGCCCACGAGGAAGTTGCCGACGAGAAAGAGCGGCAAAAGACCCGTAGCCGGTGAGGCCAACACCATGACGAAGCCCGGAATGCCGAGCACGGCGCCGAGCTGGGTCACGCGCTGCACGTCGCTTCCGCGGCGGAGGATGCGCGAGGCGTAGCCGAAGCCGCAGAGGCCGCCGAAGGCGAGGAGTGCCGTGAGCTTGGTGGTGCTCGACACCTCCATGCCCATCACCTGGCCGCCGAAGGGCTCGAGGATCACCTCGGAGAGCCCAAAGGCCAGCGTGCCGATGCCGACGATGACGAGACGGCGACGGGCGTGGTCGCCTTCGAGGAAGGCGGCCCAGGATTCACGGAAACTCGGCTCGCGTTCGCGCTTGGGCTGGTGCCGCGCCGGCCGCCGCGTCTCCTGCTTCCACATGGCGACGACGTTGAGCACGAGCGTGGTCAGCGCCGTCCCCTGAATCACGCCCACAAGGCGCGCGTGAATGTAGTCTTCGAGGGCGATGCCGAAAACGAGCGCGCTGCCCATCATGCCGAGGAGCAGCGTCACGTACATCAGCCCGACGACCTTCGGATGCGACTCCTTGGGCGTCAGGTCCGTGGCGAGCGCGAGGCCGGCGGTCTGGACCGTGTGCATGCCGGCGCCCACGGCGAGAAAGGCCGCGGCAGCGGTGACCTGGCCGATCCACGCCGGCACGCGGTGCGACTCGCCCTTGCCGGCGAGCACCAGGATGGCGAAGGGCATGAAGGCGTAGCCGCAGAATTGCCACATGGTCCCCTTCCAGATGAAGGGGATACGCCGCCAGCCGATCTCCGAGCGGTGGTGGTCCGAGCTGAAGCCGATGATCGCGCGAAAGGGCGCGAACACGATCGGCAGCGCGATCATCAGGGCGACGACGGACGTCGGCACGCCCAGCTCGACGATCATCACGCGGTTCAGGGTCCCGACGAGGAGGACCATGGTCATCCCCACGGAGACCTGAAAGAGGCTCAAACGGAGCAGGCGCGAGAGCGGCAGGTCCGGGGTCGCGACGTCCGCGAAGGGCAACCAACGTGGACCCATGGCGATCCATTTCTGAACCGCCTTCTCGCTCCAGCTGCTCACGTCGGCCTCTTGGCGCTCTCAGGCGCTACACGTCCTTGTCGCGCCCGCCGAGATGCTCGCCCGTCCAAAGCTTGTTCAGGGGCTTGAAGATGCCCGTCCAGAGCTTGTCTTTGGGCGTGAAGATGTTCGTCCAAAGCTTGTCCGTCGGGCTGAACGTCGCTTCCGTGAACATGTTGGTCCAGCGCCGGTCTTCGATCTTCGCGAAGGGCTTGATGTCCCAAGCGAGGGGGCCGAGCCAGCCCGTCAGGAACTCCTGCCGGTAGGCCGTGAAGTTGCCGTGGACCGTGCCGCCCGCCGCTTCGATGGCCTCGAAGGGCTTCCAGGCCATGCCGACGTTCACGAGGAACGCCATCACGGCGCCGCCACCCTCGATGGTGCGGCGGTAGGTGGGTTCGCCGGGGCTCTTCAGGTAGCCGTCACGAAGCCCCGCAGACCAGTTCTTCTCGAAGGTCTCGATGCTGTCGAGGATGAGGATGTGACCGGCTTTGACACCCGCCGCCGGCAGATGGTCCGCCGCCTCTTGGGCCTTCGCCGCACTCTCGAAGCTCGCCGTGTATCCAAGCATGGACTCGTCCTCCTCTGGTCCTGGACTTCCTGTCCCTCGAACTGCCCTGGCCCTTTAGGGCTGAGGACCGAGGCCCGGCGAGAAAAAGCGACGCCGGGCCTCGGGGGGGTTCAGCCGCCCTGCAGGAAAGCGGGGAACCAGTCGGTCTGGAACATCACCTGGAAGTGAATGTACATGGATGTAAGCCCCAGGTAGATCCACCCGATCGGAATCGCGATGTTGGGGTTCACGACGGTCCAAAGTCGTCCGTTGGTCATTGGTTACTCCTCAACCGAGCCAGGGGGTGAACGCGGCGACGAGCGCGTGCGCGACCACCGACGTGAGGAAAAAGAGACGGGTCCCGTCGATCAGGTACTTGTGGAGCTCGATCGACTCTTTGAGGGTCAGGCCCGTGGGCCAGACGCGATCGGGATCATCGAAGTCAGCCATGTTGTTTCTCTCCGGATGGCCCCGAAACGACGGAAGTGAAGCTCCCCCGACGCGCCGGGGCGTTACGCGCGGGATTCGACGAGAATCGTCGTTGACGGTGTTCCCACCACGACCTTCGTCCACCCACCACGGGTGAGGCGAAATGCCGCGCTAGGACTTGGTGATCACTAAGCGCGGCCACCCAGGCCTGTCAAGTTTTTTTTACAGTTTCAAGTGACTAGCTGGCTTGACAGTCGTGCGCGAGCGCACGCTCGCTCTCGGCCGCCGGAGGCGCAGCGAGAGCCGCGACGAGACGACGCGACGCGCGCTAGAAGCGCACGCCGACCCGGCCGCTGAAGCCGAGGGCCACCGCGCCGCCGCTCACGCTGGTCCACACTAGCTCGGGCAAGGCCGCCTCGACGTAGAGCGGCGACTCGCCGAGGTTGAAGGCGACGACGGGGCCAACGCGCAACAAGAAGCCGGCGTCCTGGCTACCGGTGGTGACCTTGAAGAGGCCGAGCTCCGCGCCGCCGCCCACGTGCAGCGGGAAGGTGAAGGGGCTGTAGAGGTAGACGCCGCCCACCTCGAGGGCGAAGCCGCTGGCCGCGCCGAAGAAGGCGTCGAAGCCCGCGCGGAGCTCGAGGCCCGGCACGGCTTCGAAACCGCGCCCGATGCGCATGCTGAAGCTGCCCAGCGTGCCGCCGCTGCCGCCTTGACCCGTCGACAGCAGGGGCAGCGCGCCGACGCCCGCCTGGACGTGCAGGAGCCCGTCGGCGACGCCGTAGCGATCGCGTTCTTCGAACGCTCGTTCGGCTGCGACTCGTGCGGTTTCGGCCTCGGCGGCTTCGCGCGCCTGAGCCTCGGCCTCTTCCGCGGCGCGCTGCGCCTCTTCTTCGGCGAGGCGCGCGGCCTCCTCTTCGGCGCTCCGCGCGTCCACCTCGGCCTGGATCTCCGCTTCGGCGGCGGAGGCTTCGAGGCGGCGTCCCTCGACGTCGTCACCGGCGAGCTCCGTGGCGCCGGCGCCTTCCGGACGGAGAAGCACGGCGAGCAGCTCGCGAAGCCGCGCATCCTCGCGGAGGCGGACCACTTCGGCGGCGAGCACCTCGATGCGCGTGTCCTGCACGTAGCCGACGCGGAGCGTGATCTCGTAGGCGCGGTCGCTGGCGCCGCGTACGAGCGGCACCACGGCCCACTCGGCGCCCTGCACTTCGGCGACGGCGCGGAGCTCGTTGGCCGTCTCGGGCGGATCGGCGAGGGCGCCGGCCACGGGCTCGCGGAGCACGGTATGACCCAGGGCACCGAGGGCGACGATGAGCGCCTGCTCCACCTCAGCGATTCGCGCCTCACTGGCGCTGCCGGTGGCGTGGAGCACGAGCACCCGGTCCGCGTGGGCGAGGCCCGGCGTCAGGAGCAGGAAGAGGGCAAGCGTCGCGACGAAGCGCGAACGCGCGTTCACGGTGGACCCGGAAAGACGGGGAAAGCCGCGGAGGAAGCGTGGACCGGAGGGCACGTGTCCCTGGCCGTGCAATCGCCGTGCGCGGCTCAACCGAGCGCCTCGATGACGTCGGCGGGCGCCTGCACGAGCTCGATGAGCACGCCCTCGCCGCCGAAGGGGCTCGCGTCGTTGCCTTTGGGATGAATGAAGCAGACGTCGTGGCCCGCGGCGCCCTGGCGGATGCCGCCGGGCGTGAAGCGGACGCCCTGGGCGCCGAGCCAGGCGACGGCGGCGGCGAGGTCGTCGACCCAGAGCCCGACGTGGTTTAGCGGCGGCGTATCGACGCGCGGCTTTCGCTCCGGGTCGAGGGGCTGCATGAGATCGACCTCGACGGCGTGTGGGCCCTCGCCGATGGTGAGGATGTCCTCGTCGACGTTCTCCCGCTCGCTCTTGAAGTCGCCGGTCTTGGTGAGGCCGAAGAGGTCGACCCAGAGGTGCGCGAGGCGCCCCTTGTCCGGGCCGCCGACGGCGACTTGCTGGAAACCCAAGATCCGAAAGGGGCGTGCGCTCATGGGCGCGTCCTATCATGCCTCCGGCGGCCATGACCGAACGCCCCACGAGCCTCACCGGCATCAAGCCGACGAACGAGCCCCACCTTGGCAACTACCTGGGCGCGATCCGCCCGGCGTTGGAGCTGAGTGCGACCTACGACACCTTTTACTTCATCGCCGACTACCACGCGCTCACGATCGTTCGGGACCGCGAGGCGATGCGGAAGAGCGTGTACGACGTGGCGGCGACCTGGCTGGCCTGCGGCCTCGACCCGGCGGCGACCACGTTCTTTCGCCAGTCGGACGTGCCGGAGGTCTTCGAGCTCGCGTGGGTGCTGAGCTGCATGGTGGCGACGGGGCAGCTCGAGCGCGGGCACAGCTACAAGGAAGCGCTGGCGAAGGGCGACGCGCCAAACGCGGGCATCTTCAACTACCCGGTGCTGATGGCCGCGGACATCGTGCTCTACGACACGAAGGTCGTGCCCGTGGGCAAGGACCAGAAGCAGCACCTGGAGCTCACGCGGGACATGGCGACGCGCTTCAACCACGTTTTCGGAGCGGGTGAGGAAGTGCTGACGGTGCCCGAGCCGCTCATCGGTGAGGCGCAGCTCGTGCCGGGGCTCGACGGTCACAAGATGAGCAAGAGCCGCGGCAACGGCATCGCGCTCTTCTGGCCGCAGAAGAAGCTGCGGAAGACGATCATGAAGATCGTGACGGGCTCGGAGCCCCTCGAGGCGCCGAAGGAGCCGGAAGGCACGCTCGTCGAGCTCACGCGCCTGCTCACGCCCCACGTGGCCGACGAGATGGCTGGCAAGCTCCGCGCCGGCGGCTACGGCTGGGGCCACGCCAAGCAGGACTTCTTCGAGGCCCTCGACGCCGAGCTCGCGCCCATGCGGGAGAAGTACGAGGCGCTCCGCGGCGACGAGGCGGCCATCGACGCCATGCTCGTAGAAGGCGCCGAGCGCGCCCGCGTCCGCGCAGCCCGCACCATGACCCGCGTCCGCCAAGCCATCGGCATGCGCTAGGGGGCATGCGCTAGGGGGGACGGGGCATGCGCTAGGGGGGACGGACCCGACTAACCGAACTTACGCCCGCAAAAACGCCGCAATTTCAAGCGCCGTTGGGGGACGGACCCGACTAACCGACCGTACGCCCGGAGTCGCCGGGGAACGCGGAGGCGCGACGTCCAGCCAAGGTGGGTTTTTAGGGGGCGGCCCCGGACAGCGGCTGTA